>NZ_JAIRBP010000040.1:0-25414 GCF_021151495.1 Halomonas sp. IOP_31
CGTGTGCGCCAGGCATGGCGCGCAGCGCCTGAGTGGCGCTGTTCCCGAGGGTGGTGCCTCGGGATGACTTGGGGGTGAAAGTCCCCTGTACGCCCGGCAAGGGGAAGTACTAGCCGACGGCAAGGGTGTCTCCCGCGAGGGGGAATCTGAAGGCAGCCCGAGGCAAAACGCTGGCCTGACGAACAGGAAGCGGATATGAGGCGTCATGGCGGGGTGAGATGGCACGCATCATCAAAGCCCAGTACTTGCACGGAACGCCATGATGTAAATCCGACAGGCATAAGCGGGAAGGTCGCGCGTCTTACCCTGGGAGGTCTGGTGGTCTGCCACGGTGCTACCGGCGTCGAGAGGCGACGGGATGGGCCACCAGACGTCAGCAGAGGCCATAGTAAGTGCCGGTTCACCGCGGCACCAAGGGCCGAACATGAAGAACCGCGAGTAGGCGATGACGTCTCGAGGACCGATCATGAAGGCAGAAAGTGGCGCTGATACCGCCCCCCACCCAGAGGGGCAGGGGCGGCACCCCGAGTCCCAGCCGGTGGGCGTCGAGACGGTCCCGGCGTCGTCATCGTGGACGAAAGCGGAGCCCGCCCCGCTCATGGAGGCTGTGGTAGAGAAGGCCAACATGGCGCGGGCTTACCGCAAGGTGGTCGCCAACAAAGGAGCGCCGGGTGCCGATGGCATGACGGTGCACCAGTTGGCCGACCACCTGAAGGAATGCTGGCCAACGCTGCGCGAGCGGTTGCTGGCTGGTGAGTACCACCCCAGCCCGGTCCGAGCCGTCGAGATCCCCAAGCCCAAGGGCGGGACGCGGCAGCTCGGCATTCCCACGGTCACCGACCGGCTGATCCAGCAGGCGCTGCTGCAGGTGCTGACGCCGCTCTTCGATCCGGGTTTCTCCGCATCGAGTTACGGCTACCGCCCCAGACGCAGCGCCCAGCAGGCCGTCTCGGCGATGAAGGTCCACGTTGCTGCCGGCCACCGTTGGGTGGTCGATCTCGACCTGAAGGCCTTCTTCGACAGAGTGAACCACGACCTACTGATGGCGCGGGTCGCGCGCCGCGTCCGCGACAAGCGGGTGCTGCGCCTGATCCGCCGCTATCTGGAAGCTGGGATGTTCCAGGACGGCCTGGCCGCGCCACGCCGGCAGGGAACGCCTCAGGGTGGGCCGCTGAGCCCACTGTTGGCGAATATCCTGCTGGATGACGTGGACAAGGAACTGGAGCGTCGCGGTCACCGCTTCTGCCGCTACGCCGACGACCTGCAAGTGTATGTCAGGAGTCGGCGGGCGGGTGAGCGCGTCATGGCCAGCCTGAGTGATTTTCTCGAGAATTCGCTCAGGCTCACGGTCAATCGCGACAAGAGTGCGGTGGACCGGCCGTGGAACCGGGGGTATCTGGGCTACACGCTGACTCGGCACAGGTTGCCGAAGCTGACGCTGGCCAAGGCCAGCCTGCAGCGCCTGATGCAGCGTGTCCGCGAGATCCTCAAGCGCGGCAGGGGGCGCAACATACGGCGCGTTATTGAAGAGTTGACCCCGGTCCTGCGGGGCTGGGCCAACTACTTCTCCCTCGTCGACGTAAAGCGCCCACTGGAGGCGCTGGATGGTTGGATACGTCGCCGGCTTCGTTGCGTGATCTGGCGGCAATGGAAACGCCCACGGGCCCGGCGCCGCAAGCTCCTGGTGCTGGGTCTGGACGACCAGCGGGCGTGGAAGTCAGCGGGAAATGGGCGAGGCCCTTGGTGGAATGCCGGTGCCTCGCACATGAATCAGGCGCTACCGCGGAAGTGGTTCGACCGTCTGGGCCTGATCTCGGTACTTGATACGGTAAGGTGGCTCAGCCGTTCTTCGCGAACCGCCGTGGTACGGAACCGTATGCCCGGTGGTGTGGGAGGGCTCCGGGGGTGACCCCGGACCCTACCCGATCAGCTCGCCCCTGCAATGGCTACAGGATCGTCGTGTTCACGCAACAATGACGTTTTTGAAATTTTCACCGTCGCTTCCAAGCGCCGACCGGTAGCGAGGCAGGGCTATGCTCTCCGCATAAGACACCGCCTGGAGCGTCGCCATGACCCCCGCCGAACTGCACGATGATGCGATCGTCATCGATGGCCTGATCATCGCCAAATGGAACCGCGACCTGCTCGAGGACATGCGTCGGGGCGGCCTGACCGCGGCCAACTGTACCGTGTCGGTGTGGGAGGGCTTCCAGGCCACGGTCGACAACATCGTCGCGTCCAATGCGCTGATGGCCGAGTGCAGCGAACTGGTGCGCCCGGTACGCACCGCCGCCGACATCACCCGCGCCAAGGAAGAAGGCAAGACCGGCATCATCTACGGCTTCCAGAACGCCCATGCCTTCGAGGACCAGATCGGCTACGTCGAGGTCTTCAAGCAGCTCGGCGTGGGCATCGTGCAGCTGTGCTACAACACCCAGAACCTGGTCGGCACCGGCTGCTACGAACGCGACGGCGGGCTGTCCGGCTTCGGTCGCGAGATCGTCGCCGAGATGAACCGCGTCGGCATCATGTGCGACCTGTCGCATGTCGGCGCCAGGACCTCCGAGGAGGTCATCCTCGAATCGCAAAAGCCGGTCTGCTACTCGCATTGCCTGCCCTCGGGGCTCAAGGAGCATCCGCGCAACAAGTCCGACGCAGAACTCAAGTTCATTGCCGAGCATGGCGGCTTCGTCGGCGTGACCATGTTCACGCCCTTCCTGCGCGCCGGGGTCGACGCCACCATCGACGACTACTGCGAGGCGATCGAGTACGTGATGAACATCGTCGGCGAAGATGCCATCGGCATCGGCACCGACTTCACTCAAGGGCATGACCAGGGGTTCTTCGAGTGGCTGACCCACGACAAGGGCTACGCCCGGCGCCTGACCAACTTCGGCACGATCGTCAACCCGAAAGGCATCCGCACCATCGGTGAATTCCCCAACCTGACCGAGGCGCTGCTCAGGCGCGGGCTTTCCGAGAGTCAGGTGCGCAAGATCATGGGGGAAAACTGGGTGCGTGTCCTGAAGGATGTCTGGGGCGCCTGACAGCGAGCTGCGAGCTACGGGCTACGGGCTACGAGCAAGACTGCTACCGAAGCCCGAAGCCCGAAGCCCGAAGCCCGAAGCCCGAAGCCCGAAGCCCGAAGCCCGAAGCCCGAAGCCCGAAGCCCGAAGCCAACAACAATTTAGCGAGTGACTACCGTGACCAAACTGGCCCCCGAACTGCCCATCGACGTGGATTCGGAAACCGGCGTGTGGACCACCGATGCACTGCCGATGCTCTACGTACCGCGTCATTTCTTCATCAACAATCATCTCGCCGTGGAGGAGGCGCTGGGTGCCGAAAAGTACGCCGAGATCCTCTATCACGCCGGCTACAAGAGCGCCTGGCACTGGTGCGAGAAGGAGGCCGAGCTGCACGGCCTGAGCGGCGTCGAGGTCTTCGAGCACTACATGACGCGGCTGTCGCAGCGTGGCTGGGGCCGGTTCATCACCGAACGGATCGACCTGGAGGCGGGTACGGCGCGGGTGCGCCTGGAACACAGCGCCTTCGTCTATCAGCTCGGCAAGGTCGGCAGAAAGGTCGAGTACATGTTCACCGGCTGGTTCGCCGGTGCCATGGATCAGATCCTCAGCGCCCGGGACAGCGAGTTGCGCACCGTCGCCGAGCAGGTGCAAAGCGCCGCCGAGCCGGGCTGCGACGCGGGCATTTTCGACGTTCGACCGCTGACCGGCCAGCCGGGCTGATAAAGGAGGGAGCGCCATGGCATTCGAAGCCCTATTTCAGCCGATCCAGATCGGCAAGACGACCATCCGCAACCGCGTGGTCAGCACCGCCCATGCCGAGGTCTATGCCACCGACGGCGGGATGACCACCGAGCGCTACGTCAAGTATTACGAAGAGAAGGCCAAGGGCGGCTGTGGCCTGTGCATCTGCGGCGGCTCGTCGATCGTCTCCATCGACAGCCCGCAGGCCTGGTGGAGTTCGGTCAACCTGTCCACCGATCGCATCATTCCGCATTTTCAGAATCTTGCCGATGCGGTACACAAGCACGGCGGCAAGATCATGATCCAGATCACCCACATGGGCCGCCGCTCGCGCTGGGATGGCTTCAACTGGTCGACCTTGCTGTCGCCGTCGGGCATCCGCGAGCCGGTCCACCGCTCAACCTGCAAGACCATCGAGGAAGAGGAGATCTGGCGCATCATCAAAGACTTCGCCCAGGCCGCACGCCGCGCCAAGGAGGGCGGTCTGGACGGTGTCGAGCTGTCCGCCGTGCACCAGCATCTGATCGACCAGTTCTGGAGCCCGCGGGTCAACAAGCGGACCGACGAATGGGGCGGCAGCTTCGAGGGGCGCATGCGCTTCGGCATGGAGGTGCTCAAGGCGGTGCGCGCCGAGGTCGGCGACGATTTCGTGGTCGGCATGCGCATTTGCGGCGACGAATTCCACCCGGACGGCCTGACCCACGACGACATGAAGCAGGTCGCCGCCTACTACGACGCCACCGGGATGGTCGATTTCTTCGGCGTGGTCGGCTCGGGCTGCGACACCCACAATACGCTGGCCAACGTGATTCCCAACATGGCCTATCCGCCCGAGCCGTTCCTGCACCTGGCGGCGGGGATCAAGGACGTGGTCAGCGTGCCGGTGATTCATGCCCAGAACATCAAGGACCCCAACCAGGCAAGCCGCATCCTCGAGGGCGGTTACGTCGACCTGGTGGGCATGACCCGCGCGCATATCGCCGACCCGCACTTCATCGCCAAGATCAAGCTGGGCCAGGTCGATCAGATCAAGCAGTGCGTGGGCGCCAACTACTGCATCGACCGCCAGTACCAGGGGCTCGACGTGCTGTGCATCCAGAATGCCGCGACCTCGCGCGAGTACCTGGGCGTGCCGCACATCATCGACAAGAGCGAAGGCTCCAGGCGCAAGGTGGTGGTGGTCGGCGGCGGCCCCGGCGGGATGGAGGCGGCCCGCGTCAGCGCCGAGCGCGGCCACGACGTCACGCTGTTCGAAGCGGCCGAGCAGCTCGGCGGGCAGATCACCCTGGCCTCGAAGGCCCCGCAGCGCGACCAGATCGCCGGGATTACCCGCTGGTACCAGCTCGAACTGACGCGCCTCGGCGTCGACCTGCGCCTGGGCACTCGCGCCGACGAGGCGACGCTCAAGGACCTGCGCCCGGATATCGTGATCCTCGCCACCGGCGGGCAGCCGTTTCTGTCGCAGGTGCCGGAATGGGGCTACGCGGCGTCGCGCGAGGAGAGCCTGGTGGTCAGCACCTGGGACATTCTCAGCGGTGCCGTGGAGCCGGGCAACAACGTACTCATCTACGACACCATCTGCGAGTTCGCCGGCGTGTCGGCGGCCGACTACCTGGCCGACAAGGGGGCCAAGGTCGAGATCGTCACCGATGACATCAAGCCCGGCGCGGCGGTCGGCGGCACCACCTTCCCGACCTATTACCGCAGCCTCTACGAGAAGGAGGTGATCATGACCTCCGACCTGGCGCTGCACAGGGTGTATCGCGAGGGCGGCTCGCTGGTGGCGGTGCTCGAGAACGAGTACACCGGGGCCCAGGAGGAGCGCGTCGTCGACCAGGTCGTCGTCGAGAACGGCGTGCGCCCCGACGAGTCGCTGTACTACGCGCTCAAGGCCGAGTCGCGCAACAAGGGGCAGACCGATCTCGAGGCGCTCTACGCGATTCAGCCGCAGCCGTGCCTGTCCGAGAGCGGCGAAGGGTTTCTGTTGTTCCGCCTGGGCGACTGCACCGCACCGCGCAATACCCATGCGGCGATCTATGACGCCCTGCGGTTATGCAAAGACTTCTGAAGACGCTGCGCGCCAGAGCCGAGCTTCGAGTAGCGAGCGACGAGCCATCAAGCGTCTCGAAGCCCGTGGCTCGAAGCTCGCAGCCCGGAAACCGAGGTGGCTAATATGCTCGATACTCTCCTGCCGATACTGATCTTTGCCGCCCTGGCGCTGGCGGCGATCGGCGCCGTACGCCGCGTTCGCCTGTGGCGTCAGGGGCGGCCTTCGCCGGTGCCGCTCATGCGGGGCCTGGCGGCAATGCCGAGGCGTTACCTGGTCGATCTGCACCATGTCGTCGCGCGCGACAAGGCGATGTCCAACACCCACGTCGCCACCGCCGGCGGCTTCGTGCTGGCCGCCGTGCTGGCCATCGTCGTGCACGGCTTTGGCCTGGAAAGCGCGATCCTGGCCTGGGCATTGCTCGGTGCCACGGTCTGCATGTTCGTCGGCAGCCTGTTCGTCGCCAGGCGGCGCCGCAATCCGCCGCCGCGGCTGTCGAAGGGACCTTGGATGCGTCTGCCCAAGAGCCTGATCGCCTTCTCGCTGGGCGTATTCCTGGTCACCTTGCCCACGGCCGGCATGCTGCCGGAAGACCTCGGCAGTTGGGTGCTGGCGCTGGTGCTTGCCGGCGTGGTGGCCTGGGGGCTGGCCGAGCTGGTTTTCGGCATGGCCTGGGGCGGGCCGATGAAGCACGCCTTTGCCGGCGCGCTTCACCTGGCCTTTCATCGCCGCCCCGAGCGCTTTTCGGACAAACGCGGCGGCGCAGGACGCTCCACCGGGCTCAAGGCGCTGCGCCTGGAAGACCCCGCGGCGAAGCTGGGCGTCGAGACGCCGGCCGACTTCACCTGGAACCAACTGCTGGGTTTCGACGCCTGCGTGCAGTGCGGACGTTGCGAGGCGGCATGCCCGGCGTTCGCCGCCGGGCAGCCGCTCAACCCCAAGAAACTGATTCAGGACATGGTCGTCGGCATGGCCGGTGGCAGCGACGCCCATTACGCAGGTTCGCCGTACCCTTCACCCGACGGCGGGAGCAAGCCGGTGGGTGAGCATGCCGGCACGCCCCACGGGCCGATCGTGGCGCGTGAAGGAACGACGCTGGTCGATGCCGAGACGCTGTGGTCGTGCACCACCTGCCGCGCCTGCGTCGAGGAGTGTCCGATGATGATCGAGCATGTCGATGCCATCGTCGACATGCGGCGCTTTTTGACCCTCGAGCACGGCAATACCCCCAACAAGGGCGCCGAGGTGCTCGACAACCTGATCGCCACCGACAACCCCGGCGGCTTCGATCCCGGCTCGCGGCTGCATTGGGCGGCGGATCTCGACCTGCCGCTGATGGCCGACAAGCGCGAAGCCGAGGTGCTGTTGTGGCTGGGCGACGGCGTCTTCGACATGCGCAACCAGCGAACGCTGCGCGCGCTGGTATCGGTATTGCGTGCCGCCCGGGTCGATTTCGCCGTGCTTGGCGTTGATGAGCGCGACAGCGGCGACGTGGCGCGTCGGCTGGGCGACGAGGCGACGTTCCAGGCGCTGGCCAGGCGCAACATCGCCACCCTGGCGCAGTATCGTTTCGCACAGATCGTCACCTGCGATCCGCACAGTTTTCATGTGCTCAAGAATGAGTACGGTGAGTTGGGAGGGAACTACGTGGTCTTCCATCACAGCACCTATCTCAACCACCTGCTCGAGAACGGCAAGCTGTCCCTGAAGGCCTGGAGGGGCGGTACCGTCACCTATCACGACCCCTGCTATCTGGGGCGCTACAACGGCGAGTACGAGGCGCCCCGCGAGGTACTCAAGGCACTCGGTATCGAGGTCAAGGAAATGGCCCGCTCCGGCTATCGCTCGCGCTGCTGCGGCGGCGGCGGCGGGGCGCCGATCACCGACATTCCCGGCAAGCAGCGGATTCCCGACATGCGCATGAACGACGTGCGCGAGACCGGCGCCGAATTGGTCGCCGTGGGGTGCCCGCAATGCACGGCGATGCTCGAAGGGGTAGTGGCGCCTGACAGCACGTCGCCAGGCGCTCCAACGAAAGCCGAGATCAAGGATATCGCCGAGCTGGTGGCCGATGCGTTGGTCGAGAACGCCGCGCCAGGCGAATCCTCCGACAAGACCCGCCGCAATGCCGAGGAGGTGGCGCCATGAGCGAGCTTGTCCGTCGCGATCCGCGCAAGGAGTGGATCGCCCGCAACCGCCTGCATCCCGAGCATCTCGCGGTGCTTGCGGAGATGAACGGCGACGTCTCGCCCAGCGAATGGATGGGTCCCAACGGGCTGACGCGGCGCGATCCGCATGCCGTGGGGTTCATCGGTCCCAATGGTCTCAAGCGCATCGATCGCAGCGGCGCGCAGCAGGCCGCCAGCCAATCCGCACGCCGCCAGGCTCAGCCCGGGGACGCGCGTCGCCGCGTCGACATCGAATCCCCCGCCTTCCTGGTCGCCGTGGTGCCCGACATGCCCGGCGGCCGTCTCTCCGCGCACGATCGTGACCTGCTGGGGCTGGCGAGGCAACTGGCCGATGCTGACCCGGACGCGCCCGGGGCGGTGCTGGCCATCGTCTTCGGAGAACGTCAGCAAGGCGAGGGCAGCGGCGAGCTTAAAGCGCAAGGCGAGGGCAACGGCGCGCATGAAACCTCCGTCTTTGGCGAGGCCGGTGTCGACCGCCTGTTGCGGTTGCCGATAGACAGCCGCGCCGGGTATCTGCCCGAAGCGCGCATTGCTGCGCTGCAGGCAGTCGAGCGCGAACTGGCGCCCCGCTACTGGCTGCTGCCCGATTCACCGCTCGGCGGGGGCGATCTGGGCCGGCGGCTGGCCGTGCGGCTGGGTGAGCGCCCGGCGGCGCAGGTCTGGCAGGTCGAGGCGGATACCGCCGGCGAAACTGGATGGCGCTGCACGGCGCGTGGTGCCGCGGGCAACAGCGATATCCTGCGCGCGCTGCCTCGCGTGGTGCTGGCGCTGGCCGAGTGCGCCGAACCGGTCAGCGAGACGCGCCATGCCGCTCAGCCGGTCGCGCTCGCTCAGGCACTGCCCGAGGTACTGGCACGCCTCGAGGATCTGGGCGAGGTCGCCGTCGATCCGGCCAGCGTGGCGTTGGCCGAGGCGGAATTCATCCTGTCCGCCGGTAATGGCGTCAAGGACTGGGATGGCTACCATCACGCCGCGCGGGTGCTCGGCGCGACCGAGGGGGCGTCGCGGGTTGCGGTCGATGACGGGTTCATGGCGAGGGACCGGCAGGTCGGCGCGACCGGCACCTGGGTTTCCGCGCGAGTCTACGTGGCGGTGGGCATCTCGGGCGCCATTCAGCATCTGCAGGGCATCCAGAGCTGCGACAAGGTCGTTGCCATCAACCTCAACCCAGGCTGCGACATGGTCAAGCGCGCCGATCTCTCCGTGATCGGCGATGCCGGCGAGATTCTCGCCGCGCTGGTAGCCCGCGTCGAGCGCTATCGTGAACAGCAGCGGGAGCAACAGCAGGAGAATCGCGATGCCGCGTAATCCCACGTCGTCGAATCACGCCATGCTCGATGTCGCCGTGCTGGTGTCGGTCGGCCGTCACCCGCTGACGGCGCGTACGCGGCGTGCCGACCAGGATGCCCGCGCAGTGGAAATGGCGCTGTCATTGAGTGACGCCGCCGTTCGCCTGATCCATGCCGGCGGCAATGACGCCGACCACCAGGAGGCCCTGCGCGGCTATCTCGGCATGGGGCTTGGCGGGCTCGACCTGATCAAGCAGGCCCCGAATGCCGATGTCGTCCCGGCATTGGCCGAGGCGCTGCGAGACACGCCCCTGCAGCTGGTGCTGACGGGCACGCGAGCCGAGACCGGAGAGAGCTCGGGGCTGGTGCCGTATCTTCTGGCCGAGGCGCTGGGGTGGCCGGTGATCAGTGGGCTTGCCGCGGTGGAAAGCGTCGACCAGGGCATGGCGACGGTGCTGCAAGCACTGCCACGTGGCAAGCGTCGTCGCCTGAGCGTGCGGCTGCCGGCCATCGCGACGGTGGATGCCAGCGCGCCCGCCGCGCGCCAGAGTGCCTTCGGTCCGGCACGCCGCGGTGAGCTCGCCACTCGCGCCTGCGCCGACGTGCCCGATGAGCTGCAAGCCCAGTGGCACGTGCAGCCGGCGCGTAAACGACCCAAGCGGCTCAAGATCGTCAAGGCGACCTCGGCCCGTGACCGTTTCAAGGCGGCAGCGGCCAAGGCGGACAGCGGCAGCGGCCAGTTGCTCAGCGATGTATCGCCGAAGCAGGGCGCCGAGGCGATATTCGCACTGCTCAAGGACGAGGGCGTGCTGCGCTGACAGCCGCCCGGCGACTACAGCAGGCAGAGCGCGATCTCGAGTGCCATGGCGGCGGTTGGCTCGGAAACGAGGAGTCCCGCTCGCTGAGTTGAGTATAGCGGGTAGTTCTTCGGACGACTGCCGAGGCCGTTTTGTACGCGCCGGCCGTGCGAGGCCCGGTTATTACGCGCTCGATTGGGCGTCGGCCTGCTGCTGGCTCAGGTGCTCCATGAAGCGCCGGCGCCATTCAAACAGGCTGTTGCGCCGGAGCATGCCGATCATCTGCTGGTAGCGCTCGCGGCGCTCGTCCAGCGGCATGTTCAGCGCCTGTTCGATGGCGCTGGCGATGGCGTGCACATCGTAGGGGTTGACCAGCAGCGCGCCACTCAATTCGTGGGCGGCGCCGGCCAGCTCGCTGAGTACCAGCACGCCGGGGTCGTCGGGGTCCTGGGCGGCGACGAATTCCTTGCAGACCAGGTTCATGCCGTCGCGCAGCGGGGTCACCAGGCCGACCCGGGCGGAGCGGAACAGGCCGATCAGCGCTTCGCGGGGATAGGTCTTGTTGAGGTAATGCACCGGTACCCAGTCGAGATCGGCGTAGGTGCCGTTGATGTGCCCGGCCATTTCCTCGAGCTGGCGGCGCAACTCGTCGTACTCGGGAATCGCGCTGCGCGAAGGGCTGGCGATCTGCATGAACATCGTCCGCTGGCGGCGATGCTTGAAGTGGGTGAGCAGCGCCTCGAAGGCATTGAAGCGCTGCACCAGGCCCTTGGAGTAGTCGAGCCGGTCGGCGCCGATGATCAGATCGCGCTCGCCGAGATCCTGCTTGAGCTGGCGGGCCTGCTCGTTGGCGCAGGAACGTTCGGCCTCGCCGGCCAGCTCGTCGACGTCGATGCCCACCGGATAGACGCCGGTGCGCACCTGCTTGCCGTTGCATTCGATGGTGTCGCCGAAGACCACGGCGTCGAAGGTCTCGATCACCGCCTGACGGAAGGCGTGCAGGTCGTTGTCGGTCTGGAAGCCGAGCAGGTTGTAATGCAGCAGGTCGTCGAGCAGCTCGCGATAGCCGGGCAGCGCGCGCAGCAGGTCGTAGCTGGGAAACGGGATGTGCAGGAAGAAGCCGATCGGGTCGCTGACGCCTTGCCCGCGCAACGCCTTGCCCAGCGGCAGCAGATGATAGTCGTGGACCCAGATCAGCTCGCCGCCCTCGAGCAACGTGCTCAGCGAGCTGGCGAAACGCTCGTTGACGCGCTGGTAGGCCTTGGCGTAATTCAGCCGGAAGTCCATGGCGCCGAGATTGAAGTGGAACACCGGCCAGACGACTTCGTTGGAGAAGCCGAGGTAATAGTCGTCGTAGTCCTCCTTGGACAGCGGCAGGGTGGCATAGGTGATGTTGTCGTGCTGCACGGTGGTGGGCCGGCTGGTCGACGACTGGCTGACCTTGCCGCCCCAGCCGAACCACAGCCCGCCGTATTCGTTGAGGGCGCCGGTGATCGCCACGGCCAGACCACCGGCCTGGGGCTTGCCGGATTCGGGGATGGATACGCGGTTGGAAATGACGACGAGACGGGTCATACGGCCTCCTCCCAGCTACGACTGAGGTGTAATGCCGAGTTGATCAACCCGACCATGCTGTAGGTCTGCGGGAAGTTGCCCCACAGTTCGTGATTGGCGGTGTCCAGGTCCTCGGAGAGCAGCCCTTGAGGGTTGCGGCAGGCGAGCATGTTCTCGAACAGGCGCCGCGCTTCGTCCTGGCGGCCGATCGCCCAGAGCGCGTCGATGTACCAGAAGGTGCAGATGTTGAAGGCGTTCTCGGGGCGGCCGAAGTCGTCGGCGGCGGCATAGCGGAACAGGTGATCACCGCGGCGCAGTTCGGCCTCGATGGCGCGGACCGTGGAGGCGAAGCGCGGGTCGTCGGCGCGGAGGAAGTCGAGTTCGTGCATCAGCAGCAGGCTGGCGTCCATGGTGTCGCCACCGAAGCTCTCGGTGAAGGCCTGGCGCGACTCGCTCCAGGCCTCGTGGCAGATGACCTCGTGCATGCGGTCGGCCTGCTGGCGCCAGCGGGTCGAGTCCTCGCGCAGTTCGAGCTGGCCGGCGATGCGCGCCAGCCGGTCGCAGGCCGCCCAGCACATGATCGACGAGTAGGTGTGCACGCGGGCGCGGCCGCGATATTCCCAGATGCCGGCGTCGGGCTTGTCGAACAGCCGTGCGGCCTGTTCGCCGAGCAGCGTGAGGCGGCGGAACAGCGCCTCGTCGCCGGGGCGTGCCAGGCGCTCGTCGAAGAACGCCTGGTTGGCCGCCAGCACCACGGCGCCGTAGACGTCGTGCTGGACCTGGCCGTAAGCGGCGTTGCCGGTGCGTACCGGACCCATGCCGCGGTAGCCGGCGAGCCCGGGGACGTCGTACTCCTCGAGCCGCGCTTCACCGCCGATGCCGTAGAGCGGTTGCAGTTCGTGCTCGGCGGCGCCGACCACCAGGTTGATGATGTAGTTGAGGTAATTCTCCATGGTGGCGGTGGCGCCCAGCCGGTTGAGCGCGTGGACCACGAAGTAGGCGTCGCGCAGCCAGCAGTAGCGGTAGTCCCAGTTGCGCTGGCTGTCGGCGGCCTCGGGCACCGAGGTGGTCATCGCGGCGATCACTGCGCCGGTATCCTCGAAGGTGCTCAGCTTGAGGGTGGTCGCCGCGCGGATCACCGCATTCTGCCAGTCGAAGGGAATCGCCAGTCCGCGGACCCATTCCTGCCAGTAGGTGGCGGTCTCGCTATGGAACCGCTGGCACATGGTGGTCACCGATTCGGTGACGCTTTCGTCGGGGCCGAGCAGGAAGTTGAGCTCGCCGTCGAGCACGATCGGCGATTCCTGCAGGACGTAGGTGATCGAGGCGTCGGTGGTCAGGCGGGTGACCCGGTTGCGGCCGATATAGCGAATATGGTGGCTGCCATGCGTGGTATGCGGCGTATGGGCGCCGTATTCGCTGGTCGGGCGCAGCTTGACGCGGATCACCGGGGTGCCTTCGAGGTGCTCGACGCGGCGTACCAGCGCCACTGGACGAAAGGCCCGGCCGAACTGGCGAAAGCGCGGGCAGAAGTCGTTGATGCGGATGCGCCCGCCGTACTTGTCGGTGAGTTCGGTGCACAGGATCGCGGTATTGCGCTGATAGTATTGCCGGGTATCGGCCAGGTCCTGCAGCTCGATCGAAAAGTAGCCGCGATCCTGGGTGTCCATCAGCCGCGAGAAAAACGGGTCGGCGTCGAAGCGTGGCAGGCAGCACCAGACGATGCGGGCCCGGGAATCGATCAGTGCGCCGATCTGGCAGTTGCCGATCAGGCCGAGTTCGAGGGTGTTTTGTTCCGTATCCTGGGACGGGGTCAAGGGTCTTGCGTTGTCAGGCTCTCCAGCCATGTCAGTACCTCCTGTACTGATTCAAGGTAGCAGGTTGCGACAGTCTCATCCCGGCTGCCGACGCGCACGGAATGCCCGCCACGCGCGTTGACGATGCGAAAGGCGTCCTCGTCGGTGACGTCGTCGCCAATGAACACCGGCGTGCGACCCCGGAAGGCCGGTGCTTCGTCGAGTAGCCGGGCAACGGAAGTGCCTTTGTGGTAGCCGCTGGGGCGCAATTCAAGCACGCATTTGCCGGGCACCAGCTCGAAGGTTTCGCCCAGCGCCCGATGCTGGGCTTCGAAGAATGCGCGGCACGCCTCGGCGAGTTCCGGGGCGCCGCGGTAGTGCAGGGTCAGCGAGACGCTCTTGTCCTCGTAGTACAGGCCGGGACGGGCCTCGACGAAGGCCGCCAGGGCATCGCGGCAGGAGGCCAACTGGGCGGGCTGGTCGACCGCCGTGTGGCGCGTGCCGTCGGCGTCGCGCCATTCCAGCCCGTGGATGCCCGCCATCGGCAGGGAAATCGGCGCGAGCAAGTCTTCGAGCTGGTCCAGCGAGCGCCCGCTGATCACCGCCACGGCGCCGTCGAAGGTCTTTTCGAGATTGCCGAGCAGCGTCTTCAGACGCGGCGATACGCGGACATCGTCGGGATGGGCGGCAAGCGATACCAGGGTACCGTCGAAGTCGAGAAACAGCGCCCAGTCGCGGCGCGGCAACGGCAGTTGCGAAGAAGAAAGATACATCGAGGTGGACATGGGGCTGCGCGAACTCGTCTTTGTCAATGGTCGGGTTCATCGGCGTACCTGCTTGGAGAGCCTCAAGCCGGCGCCAGGTGAGCCCCGCTCATGATAGACAAATCAGGGCGTCGGTTGGCAACGCCGGCTACACGCCGGTGTTGCCCGGGCGCGCCCTGTCTCGCAGGCAGCGGGTGGAAGGGGGTAGTGCGGCTCAGTGCTCGGCCTGTTCGAAGCGCTCGGCGGCGCGCAGCGCCTCGTCCTGAGTGGCATGTTCGGAGACGACGTTCTCGTTGTCGGGCTGGCTTTCGTCGATGACCACCCAGGCAGTGATCGTTTCTTTCAGGTCGCTGCTGTCGAAGACCGGTTCGATACGGGCTTGTTTCTGCATCTGTTTATCCTCCGTGATGAAGTCGCCGTGATGGCTTAAAAGCCTTCCCGAGTCAGCTCGCCGGACGGCGGGCGATTGAGTTCGGTACAAGGGCAGTCCGGGTGGACGCAGGGTAGCCCTTCCGGATGACCGGCGGCGCAGCCGGTGCAACAGAACGCCTGGCCCTCGCTGAGCGCGGCATTGTCGCTGGTGACCTCGTTTTCGCAGCCCGTGCAGGCGCAGGTTCCCAATTCGGCCATCGCGTCTCTCCTTGGCGTCGGTCGTGAATGGCCCTGTCAGCGTAGACACGCCGTCGAGCCGCTTGCCAGCCCGGGCTCCTCAGTCGTCGTCCACGGCGGCGGTCTGGAAGGCGCGCTTGTCGTCGGGCAGCCGCACGGTATCGCCCAGCGACAGCTCGCCCAGCGCGTTCATCCGCTCGCCGCTGGCGGCATCGATCAGCGCGACCACGTCGCCGATGCTGGTCGCGTCGCGATAGGCCTCGACGCGAATGCGCACGCTGGCGCCCTTGTAGCGGGCGGTGACGATGCTGCCGGGATGGGGCTCGCCATACTCGTTGGGGTCCTTGGCGTAATGCGAGGCAACGCTGCCGGAGCCGGGATTGTCCCAGTCGACGTGCTTGTGCATGGCGTTCTCCTGTCGATGAGTGTCTCTGTCAGGATAGCGCGCCCCCGGCGAAGACGAAAAAGCCTACCCCGTCCCGCTCATGGCGTCAGTTGTCGACTCGAACAACCTGCAGGGGTTTACACGTTGTCCATGCACCGCCGTATACCGAACGGTCGATCCGACACCTCGGCGGGCGGCGGTGCAAGAGGGGCTTCCAGACCTTTCTACAGGGCTCCCAGCTCCGTCCGCACGAAATCCCGAAACACCCGCACGCGCGCCGGCGCCGCGCGTCCGCTGAGACTGATCGCATAGAGCTTTCCCTCCGAGACATTCCACTCTGGAAGTACCGGCGATAGAGCCCCTGAAGCCACTGCCTTCGCGGCGACCAGATCTGGAATGGGGCCAATCCCGCCCCCGGCCAGTGTCAGACGCAGCACGCTGGCATAGTCGCTGGTCCGAATGACCGGGCGGGCGATGACTTCGTTGGAGCGTCCCCGCCGGTCGGTCAGCCGGAGTTGCGCGGCCCCCGCGAATTCTCGCGAGACCACCCAGTCGTGCGCGGCGAGCGCCGATGGCGCATCGGGAGTGTTTCCGTGAGCCGCGAGGTAAGTCGGCGCGGCATACAGACCGATGCGGAACTGCGCCACCGCCGAGGCCCTGTACCCCATGTCCGGCAAATCGCCCACACTGGCGCGTAGCGCGATATCCACTCGATTGACGGCGAGATCGAGTGGCGCGTCGGTCACCAAGAGTTCGACCGTGATCTGCCGATGTCGGGCGCGAAACCGCACCACAAGCTCGGGCAAGACATCCATCCCGAGATCCACGGGAGCAGTCACCCGCAGGTGCCCGCGCGGCATTTCCTGCGATTGCCGCGCGCCTTCCACCGCATCGTCCAGCCACGCCAAGGCTTCTCTGGCCTTGGCATGGAAAGCCATGCCTTCCTCGGTTGGCGAGACCGCCCGCGGGGTGCGCGCCAATAGTGTGACCCCCAGACGCCGCTCCAGGCGCGAGAGCCGCCGACTGATACTGCCCTTGGTCTCTCGGAGCTGACGGGCCGCGGCCGACACGGTGCCAAATTCTGCGACTGCGCAGAAGGCGCGTAGATCTTCAAGAGCGCCCCCGATAGTTTCCGATTCGTCAACCATGAGTTCCAATCTTGTTGTCTTACACAGATCGGGAAACTACCGCATTCTGCATCCCTGTTCCAACACGACGTGACCGAACCTTACTGATCGAGGAGCTACACGATGACGACTACGATGCTGAACCGCTCTACGCCCGCCACAGGCACACTGGACAAGCTCGGCATGCTGGCTTATCCATTGATACGGGTGACGACGGGGCTGCTGCTCATGCCTCACGGCGCGCAGAAGCTCTTTGGCTGGTTCGGTGGCTACGGCCTCTCCGGCACCGGCGCCTACTTCGGGGACACGCTGGGCATGCAGCCCGGCATTCTGTTCGCGCTGATCGCCGGGCTGATCGAGTTTTTCGGCGGGCTTGCGCTGGTGCTGGGCCTACTGACACGACCAGTGGCTGCGGTGGTCGCCGTCTTCTTGGCGGTTGCGCTGAGCGTCCATGTCCCCAACGGCTTCTTCTGGACCGATGGCGGTATCGAATATCCACTCATGTGGCTCCTCCTCGCAGTGGCGATCGTACTGCGCGGCGGCGGCGAATACTCGCTAGACCGGCGCCTTGGCCTGCGCTTCTAAGCGACCTTAAGAACGTTTCGGAGGATGCTATCCATGACGACGCAAGCTCTACCCACGCTGTTCGTTCCGCACGGGGCCGGTCCCTGTTTTTTCATGACCTGGGAGCCTGCCGATGCCTGGTCGCGCATGGCAGATTGGCTGCGCGCCGTGCCCGAACGGATCGGCACTCGGCCCAAGGCGGTGCTAGTGGTATCGGGGCACTGGGAGGCGCCGGTCTTTACGGTGAATGCGCAGCGCGCGCCGCCGCTCTTGTACGACTACAGCGGCTTTCCGCCGCACACCTATGAGTTGACGTATCCGGTGCCCGGATCGCCTGCGCTCGCCGAGCGGGTGCAGGCACTGCTCGGCGGTGCCGGCTTTACCAGCGAGGCGGAGTCTGCCCGGGGGCTGGACCATGGGGTGTTCATTCCCATGAAAGTGATCTATCCGGCGGCGGACGTGCCCATCGTGCAGCTCTCGCTCAGGCAGGGACTGGAGCCTGCGGAGCATCTGGCCATGGGTCGGGCACTCGCCCCGCTGCGCCGTGAGGGCGTGCTCATCGTCGGCAGCGGCATGAGCTATCACAACATGCGCCGCTTTCGCTTCGACGACTCGACGCTGGATCCGGATTCGGTGCGCTTCGATGAATGGCTGGCCGAGACGGTGGCCTTGCCGGCGCCGGCGCGCGAGCAGCGGTTGAGCGATTGGGCGGCGGCCCCCGGTGGTCGTGCTGCGCATCCGCGCGAGGAGCACTTGCTGCCCCTGCATGTGGTGGCGGGTGCCGCCGGCGTTGATGCCGGCCAGCACGTGTTGCAGGACCGGGTGCTCGGCAGCCTCCAGTCAGCCTTCATGTTCGGCGGTTAACGGCGGCATTCTGCTGTCGCCGCTGCGAGATCAGGACGGGCCTGGGGGCGCTCGAGCGCTTACTTCTTGCTGGCGCGCTTGCGCTCGTTCTCGGTGAGATGCTTCTTGCGCAGGCGAATATGGTTGGGGGTGATCTCGACCAGCTCGTCGTCGTCGAGGAATTCGATCGCCTGCTCGAGGCTGAAGCGTACCGGCGGGGTCAGCACGATATTCTCGTCGTTGCCCGAAGCGCGCATGTTGTCGAGCTTCTTGCCCTTGGTCGGGTTGACCACCATGTCGCTGGCGCGGTTGTTGATGCCCACCAGCATGCCTTCGTAGACCTCGGTGCCATGGTCGATGATCAGCTTGCCGCGCTCCTGCAGGGCGTAGAGCGCATAGGCCAGCGCCTTGCCGGGGACCATCGACACCAGCACGCCGTTGCGACGCTCGATGGAGGCGTCCGGCTTGAGCGGGCCATAATGATCGAAGCGGCTGGTGAGGATGCCGGTGCCGGAGGTCAGGGTCAGGAACTGGCCGCGGAAACCGATCAGCCCGCGCGCGGGGATGATGAAGTCCAGGCGCACGCGGCCCTTGCCGTCGGGGTTCATGTTGGTCAGCTCGCCCTTGCGATAGCCGAGTTCCTCCATCACCGCGCCCTGGTGCTGCTCCTCGCAGTCGATGATCACCTCTTCGTACGGCTCCTGCCTGACGCCGTCGATCTCCTTGATGATCACCTCGGGGCGACCCACGGCCAGCTCGAAGCCTTCGCGGCGCATGCTCTCGATGAGTACCGAAAGGTGCAGCTCGCCGCGCCCGGAGACCTTGAACTTCTCGGGCGATTCGCCCTGCTCGACGCGCAGCGCGACGTTGTGGATCAGCTCCTGCTCGAGGCGATCCTTGATGTTGCGGCTGGTGACGAACTTGCCGTCCTTGCCGGCGAACGGCGAGTCGTTGACCTGGAAGGTCATCGACACGGTGGGTTCGTCCACGGTCAGCGCCGGCAGCGCCTCGACGGCAGCCGGGTCGCACAGCGTGTCGGAGATCGCCAGGTCCTCGATGCCGGTGATGCAGATGATGTCGCCGGCTTCGGCCTGCTCGGTCTGCACCCGCTCGAGGCCCATGTGGGTCATCACCTGGCCGATCTTGCCCTTGCGGGTCGCGCCTTCCTTGGTGATCACGCTGACCTGCTGGTTGGGCTTGACGCTGCCGCGCTTGATGCGGCCCAGCCCGATGACGCCGACGTAGCTGGAGTAGTCGAGCGCCGAGATCTGCATCTGGAAGGGGCCATCGAGTTCGACCTTGGGCGGCTCGACGATGTCGACGATGGACTGGAACATCGGCGCCATGTCGTCGGCCAGCTGGTCCGGCTCGGGACCGGCGATGCCGTTGAGCGCCGAGCAGTAGATGATCGGGAAGTCGAGCTGCTCGTCGGAGGCGCCGAGATTGTCGAACAGGTCGAAGATCTGGTCGATGACCCAGTCGGGGCGCGCGCCGGGGCGGTCGATCTTGTTGACTACGACGATCGGCTTCAAGCCCTGGTCGAAGGCCTTCTGGGTGACGAAGCGGGTCTGCGGCATGGGGCCGTCGACGGCGTCGACCAGCAGCAGCACGGAGTCGACCATCGACATCACGCGCTCGACCTCGCCGCCGAAGTCGGCGTGCCCGGGGGTGTCGACGATGTTGATGTGATAGACCTGCTCGTCGGGGGCCTGCCAGCGGATCGCCGTGTTCTTGGCCAGGATGGTGATGCCGCGTTCCTTTTCCTGGTCGTTGGAGTCCATGATCCGCTCCTGGCCCTCGGCTTTACGATCCAGGGTGCCGGACTGGCTCAGAAGCTTGTCGACCAGGGTGGTTTTGCCGTGGTCGACGTGAGCGATGATGGCTATGTTGCGAAGTTTCTCGATCACGACGGGATCCTGCAGGGAAATAAGGGCCGCATTATAGGGTCAGGCCGTTTCCACTGCTACCTTCGTGAGCCGTGCTTCGCCGCTGGCGGGGCTTACAGCTGACCCAGCAGATGATCGAACAGGCGTCCCGGGCTCCCGGCGAGATGCTGGTTGACGGCGATCCGCGGCAGCGCCAGGGGGTTGTCGTGACGGCCCAGCCAGCCGCCCTGACCGGCCAGGGCCAGCGAGACCCCGCAGCGATTGACCAGTTGCTGGACGCGCGGCGAGGGCTGGCTGTCCGGGTAGGCGAAGGCCGCCAGCGGCTCGCGGCACAGCCGGGCCAGTGCCTGGCGCGAGTGGCGCACCTGCCAGCGTATGGCGTCGTCGTCCTGGGTTTCGAGGGCACGCATGCCGACGCCGCGGGCGCCGAAGCGGATCAACCCGTCCCTTTCGAGCCGCCGAACGCTGAACGCATCGAGCCCTTGGCGAGGCTGGCCGAGCTCGCCGTGCAGGGCGTCGCCGATGGCCTCGAGGGTGCATGGATCATGCTGGGCGAGTTCCAGCAGGTAGCCCAGCAGGGCCCGGCTGTAGGCCGTGTCGGGGTGTTTGGGGGGCATGGGCGGCAACGGCAGCCCGGCATCGCCCAGCGCATCGCGAATCCGTGTCGGATGCTGGCGTTGCCACAGGCCTTCGCCGAGGGTCTCGCGCCAGGCGCCGTGCGGCCGGTGCAGCCAGCCGGTATTGATGAAGATGCTGGCGGGGATCGCGTAATGCTCGAGCAGCGGCGCGGCGACGTCGAGGGTGTCGCGCCAGCCGCCGTCGAAAGTCAGGCTGATGCACGCCTGAGGGTCGTGGTGGGGCTTGAGGGCGGTATCCAGGCAGACCAGTCGCGACAGCTCGCTGAGCGTCAGCAGCAGCCGCTCGAAGCGCTCGGGGCCGAGGCACCAGGGGGCGCGATGCGGCAGGCGGGCTTCGCCCTCGCCGGGCAATACCCGCGGCAGGGCGATGAGTGCGCTACGTCCCCATAGCGGCTCGCTCAGGCTGCGCCGCCAGTGGCCGCGCAGTCGGTACGCCAGATCCTGAGCCAGGGACAGCGCCAGCCCGGTCATCGTCCGGCTCCAACCGCTAACGCGCTACGACCAAGCATGCTGCTTTACTCCTTGTGCCCCACCGGCACAGCACATACCAGTAACCGACATTTTACCGCCAACCACACGCCAGTACTAACTCACCGATCGTCGGCACTCCTCGGGCCGGCATTGCAGCACCCGGGCATGGCAGGCTTGCAGGCGGCCCAGCAGGTCGCGCTCGGCTCGGCCTTCGAGTTCAGGGTCGAAGCCGCCGAGACGTTCGAACCAGACCCGCTGTACGGCGAATACCTGGGTATGGAGTCGGGCCCGGCCGATGCGCGAGAGCCAGGCGGAGACGGACCGGCGCTCGGCGACCAGAACCAGCGCGTCCCAGGCCTGGAGACGCAGCGCCTGGTCGATCTCGTGCAGCCAGGTGTCCGAGAGCTCGCTGGGCGACTCGATGAACACCAGTACGTCGCCATGACTGCAATTGGCGGCGGCATTGAGCCGCGCGCCGCGGGCCATGCCCGACAACGTCAAGGTCCGGGCACCGTAACGCTCCGCCAGCTTGCCCAGGGAGAGACGCGGGCGGTCGACGATGAACCAGCGTTCGACCTCACCATCGAGCCGCTCGGCCAGCTTTTCCAAGGCGGCCAGGCAGCGTTCTGCGCGGCTGTAGCCTCGTCGAAAATCAATGACCACACTGTATGTATTCATGAGCCTGGTGACCTGGAATCCGAAGGGCCCGGTTACCGTGACGCTTGCATAGGCCGTCCGGTGCCACGATGTGCAACGCATTATTGCCAATTCATCGCAATTGCCAATGTCTCGCAGGTCTCTATTCTCTCCCCTTGTCTACTGCGATAGTTATGTAAAGAAGAGTAGCTCTGAGTTTCCAGACGTTTCAATTGGCCGGCTGGCTGATTTTGTGAGCTCTCATGGTTGGTTTTCATCGAGTGCGCAAGGTTGAGGCGCTTAACCCGGCGGCGCGTTTCTGATAACTGGCGGGCGGATCAGTCTGTGCGTCGCCGCTGTGAACCGGAATGGTGCATGAAAGGAGGTTTGCGCTCAATCATGGTGCATTGGCGGAAGCCCTGCACCGCCATGATGCGACATCGGCCATTCGGGGCGCCCTCAAAGGCCTTCGTCCGGGGGCGCTTTCTTCACTATATTCATTGGTCTGGCCAGGATTCGCGATTGTTGTTGCGCCATTTTGGCACGGCTTCTGCATTCGTTTTTGTCAGAAATGGCATGCATGGGCAATCCGCGCCCCGACGTGCTAAAACGACGCTGGACACGCAAGCCAATGGCTCATCTATGGAGGACACCATGTCTGAGAAGACTCTAGCCCTGATCGAAGAACACGACGTCAAGTGGGTCGACCTGCGCTTTACCGACACCAAGGGCAAGGAGCAACACGTCACGATTCCGGCCAGTGCGGTCGATGATGAGTTCTTCGAGGACGGTCAGATGTTCGACGGCTCTTCCATCGAAGGCTGGAAGGGCATCAATGAATCCGACATGATCCTGCGCCCCGAAGACGGCACCGGCTTCCTCGATCCGTTCACCGAAGACGCGACCCTGGTGCTGCGTTGCGACATCATCGAACCGTCGACCATGCAGGGTTACGAGCGCGATCCGCGCTCCATCGCCAAGCGCGCGGAAGCCTATCTGGGCTCCACCGGCCTGGGCGATACCGCCTTCTTCGGCCCCGAGCCGGAATTCTTCATCTTCGACGAGGTGCACTGGAAGGCCGACATCGAAGGCGCCATGTACAAGATCACGTCCGAGGAGGGCGCCTGGTCGACCGATCGCAAGATCGAAGGCGGCAACCTGGCGCACCGTCCGCGGGTCAAGGGCGGCTACTTCCCGGTCCCGCCGGTGGATAGCTTCCACGACATACGCAGCGCGATGTGCAACACCCTCGAGGCGATCGGCCAGAGCGTCGAAGTGCATCACCACGAAGTGGCCAACGCCGGCCAGAACGAGATCGGCGTCAAGTTCAACACCCTGGTCAAGAAGGCCGACGAGGTCCAGGAACTCAAGTACGTGGTCCATAACGTGGCCCATGCCTATGGCAAGACCGCGACCTTCATGCCCAAGCCGCTGGTCGGCGACAACGGCTCCGGCATGCATGTTCACTCCTCCTTCTGGAAGAATGGCGAGAACCAGTTCGCCGGCGACGAATACGCCGGGCTCTCCGAGACGGCGCTGTACTACATCGGCGGCATCATCAAGCATGCGCGGGCGCTGAACGCCTTCACCAACGCTTCGACCAACTCCTACAAGCGGTTGGTGCCGGGCTTCGAGGCGCCGGTCATGCTCGCCTACAGTGCGCGCAACCGCAGTGCATCGATCCGCATTCCGTACACCGCCAGCCCCAAGGGCAAGCGCGTCGAGTGCCGCTTTCCCGACCCTACCGCCAACCCGTACCTGGCGTTCGCGGCGATGCTGATGGCCGGCATCGACGGGGTGAAAAACAAGATCCATCCTGGCGACGCGATGGACAAGAACCTGTACGACCTGCCGCCGGAAGAGGGCAAGTCGGTGCCGACCGTGGCCAGCAGCCTGGAGCAGGCGCTGGAAGCGCTCGACAAGGACCGCGCGTTCCTGACCGAGGGCGGGGTGTTCACCGACGACACGATCGATGCCTACATCGCGCTCAAGGGCGAGGACGTCGAGCGCCTGCGCATGACCACCCACCCGGTGGAGTTCGATCTCTACTACAGCTGCTGAGCGGCCGAGCGACACCGATCGCCGGATCATCGAGGCCCGCCTTTCTGGCGGGCCTTTTTGCATGTGCGCCAGGCATGGCGCGCAGCGCCTGAGTGGCGCTGTTCCCGAGGGTGGTGCCTCGGGATGACTTGGGGGTGAAAGTCCCCTGTACGCCCGGCAAGGGGAAGTACTAGCCGACGGCAAGGGTGTCTCCCGCGAGGGGGAATCTGAAGGCAGCCCGAGGCAAAACGCTGGCCTGACGAACAGGAAGCGGATATGAGGCGTCATGGCGGGGTGAGATGGCACGCATCATCAAAGCCCAGTACTTGCACGGAACGCCATGATGTAAATCCGACAGGCATAAGCGGGAAGGTCGCGCGTCTTACCCTGGGAGGTCTGGTGGTCTGCCACGGTGCTACCGGCGTCGAGAGGCGACGGGATGGGCCACCAGACGTCAGCAGAGGCCATAGTAAGTGCCGGTTCACCGCGGCACCAAGGGCCGAACATGAAGAACCGCGAGTAGGCGATGACGTCTCGAGGACCGATCATGAAGGCAGAAAGTGGCGCTGATACCGCCCCCCACCCAGAGGGGCAGGGGCGGCACCCCGAGTCCCAGCCGGTGGGCGTCGAGACGGTCCCGGCGTCGTCATCGTGGACGAAAGCGGAGCCCGCCCCGCTCATGGAGGCTGTGGTAGAGAAGGCCAACATGGCGCGGGCTTACCGCAAGGTGGTCGCCAACAAAGGAGCGCCGGGTGCCGATGGCATGACGGTGCACCAGTTGGCCGACCACCTGAAGGAATGCTGGCCAACGCTGCGCGAGCGGTTGCTGGCTGGTGAGTACCACCCCAGCCCGGTCCGAGCCGTCGAGATCCCCAAGCCCAAGGGCGGGACGCGGCAGCTCGGCATTCCCACGGTCACCGACCGGCTGATCCAGCAGGCGCTGCTGCAGGTGCTGACGCCGCTCTTCGATCCGGGTTTCTCCGCATCGAGTTACGGCTACCGCCCCAGACGCAGCGCCCAGCAGGCCGTCTCGGCGATGAAGGTCCACGTTGCTGCCGGCCACCGTTGGGTGGTCGATCTCGACCTGAAGGCCTTCTTCGACAGAGTGAACCACGACCTACTGATGGCGCGGGTCGCGCGCCGCGTCCGCGACAAGCGGGTGCTGCGCCTGATCCGCCGCTATCTGGAAGCTGGGATGTTCCAGGACGGCCTGGCCGCGCCACGCCGGCAGGGAACGCCTCAGGGTGGGCCGCTGAGCCCACTGTTGGCGAATATCCTGCTGGATGACGTGGACAAGGAACTGGAGCGTCGCGGTCACCGCTTCTGCCGCTACGCCGACGACCTGCAAGTGTATGTCAGGAGTCGGCGGGCGGGTGAGCGCGTCATGGCCAGCCTGAGTGATTTTCTCGAGAATTCGCTCAGGCTCACGGTCAATCGCGACAAGAGTGCGGTGGACCGGCCGTGGAACCGGGGGTATCTGGGCTACACGCTGACTCGGCACAGGTTGCCGAAGCTGACGCTGGCCAAGGCCAGCCTGCAGCGCCTGATGCAGCGTGTCCGCGAGATCCTCAAGCGCGGCAGGGGGCGCAACATACGGCGCGTTATTGAAGAGTTGACCCCGGTCCTGCGGGGCTGGGCCAACTACTTCTCCCTCGTCGACGTAAAGCGCCCACTGGAGGCGCTGGATGGTTGGATACGTCGCCGGCTTCGTTGCGTGATCTGGCGGCAATGGAAACGCCCACGGGCCCGGCGCCGCAAGCTCCTGGTGCTGGGTCTGGACGACCAGCGGGCGTGGAAGTCAGCGGGAAATGGGCGAGGCCCTTGGTGGAATGCCGGTGCCTCGCACATGAATCAGGCGCTACCGCGGAAGTGGTTCGACCGTCTGGGCCTGATCTCGGTACTTGATACGGTAAGGTGGCTCAGCCGTTCTTCGCGAACCGCCGTGGTACGGAACCGTATGCCCGGTGGTGTGGGAGGGCTCCGGGGGTGACCCCGGACCCTACCCGATT
>NZ_JAIRBP010000041.1:0-25323 GCF_021151495.1 Halomonas sp. IOP_31
TCGACCGCGGTCAAGCAAGGCATGGCGGCGCATACGGCGCTGGAGCAACTGTTTGCCGGCGAGGTGCCCACCTTCATGCGACAGGACGACCAGGATCAGGCGGCATGAGCTGAATAGTTACAATTAGCCTTCCAATTCAGCGGGTAATGTTTTGTAACCTGCAAGTTACGGCCTCTAGCCTAGGAAAAGCTGGCTCCAACGTCAAAACCTGACGTTGGTTTTTTTCGAATACACTGTTCGAAAATGTCCGATAGTCTCCCTGTCTTCACAGTCAGCGCATATAGGACTAAAATGGTACGCAATCGCTGAGCGAGCTGGAGAGCAGCAATGCTGAAGCTGTCAAAGCTGACCGACTATGCCGCTGTGGTGATGGCACAGATAGCGCGCCACCCCGATCGGGCATATGCCGCTGCGGAGCTTGCTGAAGCAGTGAAGTTGCCGCATCCGACTGTCAGCAAGACGTTGAAGATGCTGGTGCGTGCCGGTCTGCTGGTTTCACGGCGAGGGGTCCAGGGCGGTTATCGCCTGGCGCGCTCGCCGTCGCAGATATCGGCTCGCGACATCATCGCCGCCATCGAAGGGCCGGTGGCAATGACCGAATGCAGCCAGATCGACGGCGATTGCGAGTTGCTGGGCAACTGCAGCGTCGCCGACAACTGGCAGCGCGTGACGCTGGGTGTCCAAACATTGCTCGATAGTGTCAGTTTGGCACACCTGGCACAGACCACGCCAATCAAGTTACCCGTGCAGCTACCCATACAGAGCGTGACGCTAGCGGCTTCGGCCGAGGGCTGACACGCCGATCATCGCTTGAACAGGGCGCAAGCAGACCGCCCGGAGGGGAAGACCATGGCTACAGAGGAAATGGAGCAGCTCGTACGTCGCGAGTATACCCAGGGTTTCGTGACCGACATCGAGAGCGACACGGTTCCGCCCGGCCTGGATGAAAGCGTCATCGCTTTCATCTCGCAGAAGAAGGGCGAACCCCAGTGGATGCTCGACTGGCGTCTCGAGGCTTACCATCAATGGCTGAAGATGACCGCTCCCTCCTGGGCGCATCTCAGTTACCCGGCGATCGACTATCAGGCGATTTCCTACTACAGCGCGCCCAAGAAACCCGAGGACCGACCGCAGAGCCTCGACGAAGTCGACCCCAAGTTGCTCGAGACCTACGAGAAACTGGGCATTCCCCTGCACGAACGTGCGGCGTTGGCCGGCGTGGCGGTGGATGCGGTGTTCGACTCGGTGTCGGTGACCACCACCTTCAAGGACAAGCTCGCCGAAGCGGGGGTGATCTTCTGTTCGATCTCCGAGGCGATCCGTGACTACCCCGAACTGGTCAAGCACTACCTGGGTAGCGTGGTGCCGCAGGGCGACAACTACTTCGCGGCGCTCAATTCGGCGGTATTCACCGACGGCTCGTTCGTCTACGTGCCGGAAGGCGTGACCTGCCCGATGGAGTTGTCGACCTACTTCCGCATCAACGCCGCCAATACCGGCCAGTTCGAGCGCACGCTGATCGTCTGCGACAAGCAGGCGCAGGTCTCCTATCTCGAGGGTTGCACGGCGCCGCAGCGCGACGAGAACCAGCTGCACGCCGCGGTGGTCGAGCTGGTGGCCCTGGAAGACGCCTACATCAAGTACTCGACGGTACAGAACTGGTATCCCGGCGACGAGGACGGCAAGGGCGGCATCTACAACTTCGTCACCAAGCGTGCCGATTGCCGCGGCGATCGTTCCAAGGTGTCGTGGACGCAGGTCGAGACCGGCTCGGCGATCACCTGGAAATACCCGTCGTGCATGCTGCGCGGCAAGGACAGTGTCGGCGAGTTCTACTCGGTGGCCGTCACCAATGGCCGTCAGCAGGCCGATACCGGCACCAAGATGATCCATATCGGCGAGAACACCAAATCGACGATCGTCTCCAAGGGGATCGCCGCCGGGCGCAGCGATCAGGCCTATCGCGGGCTGGTCAAGATCGGTCCGCGAGCGCGGGGCGCGCGCAATTTCACGCAGTGCGATTCGCTGCTGATCGGCGATCGCTGCGGTGCGCATACTTTCCCCTATCAGGAGATCGGCAACAGCACGGCCACCGTCGAGCACGAAGCGACGACCTCGAAGATCGGCGAAGACCAGCTGTTCTACTGCCGCCAGCGCGGCATCTCCGAGGAGGACGCGGTCAACATGATCGTCAACGGCTTCTGCAAGGACGTCTTCCAGGAGTTGCCGATGGAGTTCGCGGTCGAGGCCGAGGCGCTGTTGAACGTGACCCTCGAGGGCGCCGTCGGTTAAGGCGCTATTGCGCTCGGTCATGACGCGCCAAGTGGCGTACTAGTTTATCGGGGTCGTCGAGGCGGCTCGAATCCAGATTCAAGGTGGCAACACATGCTCGAAGTCAAAGATCTGCACGTCTGCGTGGAAGGCTCGAAAATCCTCAAGGGGCTCTCGCTGACGATTCTTCCCGGCGAGGTCCACGCGATCATGGGCCCTAACGGCGCCGGCAAGTCGACGCTGTCGGCGGTGATCGCCGGCAAGCAAGGCTACGAAGTCACCGCGGGCACGATCACCTTCGAAGGTCGCGACGTGCTCGACATGGAGATCGAAGAGCGGGCCCAGGCCGGCCTGCTGATGGGCTTCCAGTACCCGGTCGAGATTCCGGGGGTCAAGAACATCTACCTGCTCAAGGCGGCGCTCAATGCAAGCCGCGAGGCGCGCGGGGAGAGCGAGATCCCGGCGCCGGAATTCATGAAACTGGTCAAGGAGAAGCTGGCGTTCATGAAGATGGACTCGAGCTTCCTGCAGCGCGCCGTCAACGAAGGTTTTTCGGGCGGCGAGAAAAAGCGTAACGAGATCCTGCAGATGCTGATCCTCGAGCCCAAGCTGGCGATGCTCGACGAGATCGACTCGGGGCTCGACATCGACGCCATGAAGATCGTCGCCGATGGCGTCAACTCGTTACGCAATGCCGATCGGGCGATTCTGATGGTCACCCACTATCAGCGCCTGCTCGATTACATCATCCCCGACAAGGTGCATGTGCTGGTCGGCGGTCGCATCGTCAAGTCCGGCGACAAGAACCTGGCCCTGGAACTCGAATCGCGCGGCTACGAATGGGTCGTGGAGGAGTCCGCAGCATGAGCGAGCGCAGTTTGAGTGAAGAGCAAGGCTTTCTCGAGCGGCTACGGGCGCGGGACGAGACGCGTGACGCCGAGCCGACCTGGATCGCCGCGCGACGTCAGGCCGGCGCCGCGCGTTTCAAGGCGTTGGGGTTCCCCACCAAGCGCGACGAGCGGTGGAAGTACACCGATGTGCGGCGCATCAGTCAGGGCCGTTTCGCCCTGGCCGACAACGCCGACTTCTCGCCGGGCCAGGCGGCGGCATTGACCCTGCCGCTGGCCTCGGCGATCCGGCTGACCTTCGTCGACGGGCTGTTTTCCGCCCAACTTTCGGATCTCGCCGCGTTGCCCGCCGGCGTCACGGTGGAGCCGTTGTCCCAGGCGCTGAGCGACAACCACGAGGCCGTGGGGGGCGTGCTGGGGCGTCTGACCGGCGTCGACTTCTCGCCGTTTGCCGCCTTGAACACGGCGTTTTCCGAGGAGGGCGCGGTGATCCGCCTGGCGCCGGGCGTGGCGGTCGAGACGCCGATCGTCGTGCAGTTCCTGTCGCGCGCCAATGCAGCGCCGGTGATGAGCCACCCGCGGGTGCTGATCCAGGCCGGCGCACGCAGCGAGGCCACGGTGATCGAGCATTTCGCCGGTGAAGCGGATGCCGCCAACTTCACCAACGTGGTGGCCGAGGCGCTGCTCGAGCGGGGCGCGATCCTCACTCATTACACGCTGCAGGAAGCGCCGCTGGGCGATTCGCTGATTACCAGCCTGCAGGTGGACCAGGGGCGCGACAGCCGTTTCACCTCGTTCAACGTCAACCTGGGCGGGGCGCTGGTGCGCAACGATCTGGTCAGCGAACTGAACGCCGAAGGCGCCGAGGCCCATTTCTACGGCCTGTTCTACGCCCAGGGGCGCCAGCACATCGATAACCACACGCTGGTCAATCACAATGCGCCGCACACGGTCTCCAACGAGAACTACAAGGGAATTCTCGACGATCGTGCGCGGGGCGTGTTCAACGGCAAGGTCATCGTCAAGCGCGACAGTCAGAAGATCGAGGCGGATCAGAGCAATGCCAATCTGCTGCTTTCCGATCGCGCCGAAATCGACACCAAGCCCGAGCTCGAGATCTACGCCGACGACGTCAAGTGCTCCCACGGCGCGACCACTGGCCAGCTCGACGAGGAGGCGGTGTTCGCGTTGCGCACCCGCGGGCTCGACGAGCAGACCGCACGCGGCTTGCTGACCCTGGCGTTCGCCGGCGAAGTGATGGATCGGGTGACCCTCGATGCCGTCGCCGAGCGGGTCGAACGGGCGGTGGCCGGCAAGCTTCCCGAGCGCTTCAACCTCACCGGCCTGGTCGAACTTGCGGCACTCGAGCAGGGCAGCCATGCGCAGGAGGACGACGAGCATGACCGTGATGGCTGAGTTGACCCTGGATGTAGCGAAGGTGCGTCGCGACTTTCCGATTCTCGATCGGCAGGTCCACGGCAAGCCGCTGGTCTATCTCGACAACGCCGCGACCAGCCAGACGCCGATCCCGGTGATCGAGACGCTCGATCACTATTACCGGCACTATAACGCCAACATCCATCGCGGCCTGCATACACTGGCCGACGAGGCGACCGCCGCGTTCGAAGCGACGCGGGCCACGGTGCGCGATTTCCTGGGTGCCCGCGAGTCGCGCGAGATCGTCTTCACCCGCGGCACCACCGAGGCGATCAACCTGGTCGCCAATAGCTGGGGGCGGCGCAATCTCAGGCCGGGCGACGAAGTGTTGGTCTCGCGTCTCGAGCATCACTCCAATATCGTGCCGTGGCAGCTGCTGGCCGCCGAGCTGGGATTTACCATCAAGGTGATTCCCATCGACGAGCGCGGCGTGCTCGACATGGACGCCTACCGCGAGCTGTTCAGCGCGCGCACTCGGCTGGTGGCGGTCAACCACGTTTCCAACGCCATCGGCACGATCAATCCAGTTACCGAGATGGCACGCATCGCCCACGCGCATGATGCGCTGATTCTGGTCGACGGCGCCCAGGCGGCACCCCACGAGCCGATTGACGTGGTCGCGCTCGATGCCGACTTCTATGCCTTTTCCGGCCACAAGGTCTACGGTCCGACCGGGGTCGGCGCGCTCTATGGCAAGGCCGAGCTGCTCGAAGCCATGCCGCCCTGGCAGGGCGGCGGCGAGATGATCGACACGGTGAGCTTCGAGGCCGGCAGCACATACGCCGCGATACCCCACAAGTTCGAGGCGGGCACCCCGGCGATCGCCGATGTGATCGCGCTGGGCCGAGCGCTCGAGTGGGTCGAGCAGATCGGCGTGTCGCTGATCGGCGCCTGGGAGCAGCGTCTGCTGGCGCATGCCAATGAGCAGCTCGCCGCCATTCCCGGTCTGCGCCTGCTGGGCACCGCACCGCACAAGGCCGGCGTGGTATCGTTTGTCGTCGACGGTGCGCACGCTCAGGACATCGCGCTGCTGATCGATCAGTTGGGGGTGGCCATTCGCACCGGCAATCACTGCGCTCAACCGCTGTTGCAGCACTTCGGCGTGACGGCGACCTGCCGGGCGTCATTCGCCGCCTACAACACGTCCGAGGAGATCGATATCTTCGTCGCGGCGCTCGCGCGTGCCGTCGAGATGGTGCGATAGATTCGGCAACGGAGCCGTAATGCAGCCACTGGAAAGTCTTCTCTACAAGGGGCAGCAGATGCCTCTGCAACGCGATGTCGAGGCGATCTCGATTCCCTTCGGCAAGAGCGTCACGCTGAGCGAGGATGCGGTCGTCTCGATCATGCAGGCCAAGGGCAGCACGGTCAGCATCGGCTTTGAAGGCCGGATGTTCCTGATCGAGGGCAGCGATCTCGATGCGCTCGGCCTGGAGGCCCTGCCCCGGCCGACGCTGCCCGAGGATGCCGACGACGAGACGCTCGAGCGTTTCGTCTGGGAGCAGTTGCGGACCTGCTACGACCCCGAGATCCCGGTCAATATCGTCGATCTGGGATTGGTCTACGGGTGCCGCATCGAACACCTGCTGAGCGGCGAGCGGGTGGTGACCGTGCGCATGACGCTCACCGCCCCCGGTTGCGGCATGGGTGATGTGATCGCCGAGGATGCCCGGCGCAAGATCCTCGGTGCGCAACCGATTTCCCGGGTGCATATCGATATCGTCTTCGATCCACCCTGGAGTCGGGAGATGATGACCGAGGAAGCCCGCCTCGAACTGGGTCTGTTCTGATGCCTGCGCGGGTTGGCCTCTCGGCGTACCGCCAGCGCTATGGCGCGACCCGGCAATGCCAGGAGAGTTGCTAGGCGATGGCGGCAAGGCGCAGAACATGGTTGAAGCGGGCGGCAGCGGCGACTGCCGCCCTCTTCGTGTTGGCCGTCGGGGTCGTTCTGGCGGCCAACTGGTGGTTGCTGTCGCGCACCCAGGGGCGCATCGAGGACGATCTGCTGCTGTGCCGAGCGGCACCGGTCGGCATCGTCTTCGGCACGTCCTATTGGACCCGTGGCGGAGGGCGCAATCCGCATTACGCGGCGCGGCTCGATGCCGCTGCGCGCCTGCTGCGCATGCAGCGTGTCCAGCATCTGCTGCTGTCCGGCGACAATCGCACCCGCTATTACAACGAACCGGTCACCATGTGGCGCGACTTGCGCAAGGTCAATGTGCGCGATAGCGACATGACGCTCGATTATGCCGGCTTCAGCACCTTCGACACCCTGGTTCGTGCGCGCGAGATCTTCGCCGTCGACCAGGCGCTGTTGATCACCCAGGACTGGCATCTGCCGCGGGCGCTGTTCATTGCCGACGCCCTGGGCATCGAGGCGACCGGTTGCGCGGCACCGACACGGCGGGCAGCGGGGGAGTGGCGGTTGCGCGTGCGTGAATGGCTGGCGCGGGTGGCAACGCTGGGCGATCTCTACATCTGGCAGCGCGAACCCTATTTCCTGGGACCGCGCGAACCGCTGCAGATAGCGCCGGCGGGGTGATCGCATTACTGTGGAGGTGACGCCCGACGGCGCTTAACGGCGCTGTTTGGGCTTGTGCAGCTTGTAAAGTTCACGGATCAGCGCGCGGCAGCCCTTCCAGCAGCGTTCGATGACCGGCTCGATGGGGTCGGGCAGAGGGTGCGTGTAGAGGGTCGACAACGACTGCATGACCACCCGTTCCTGCTCGAGCAGCTCGCCGACCAGTACCTGACTGTCGTCGCCGACGAAGCTCTTCAGCCGGCTCCACAGCCATAGATAGTCGTCGCGCTCGACATCGGCGTCGCGGGGCAGAATGTCGAGGTGCTGCTTGGCGAGCGCCTGAAGGTCGCGCATCGCTTCGCCGCGTTCCTCGAAATGCGGCTTGAGCGCATCGCGCAGCGATGGGCGCAAGCGTTCGAGATTGTCCTGGAAATAGTCGAGGCTGTCGGCCAGCGCTTCCAGTACGTTGTCCATCGCCACTTGGCGATTATCGAGAAACATGAGCGGTCACCTCCTCCGGTGACGCAGATTGTGCGGCTGGAAACAGTGTTTTGCTACCCCTGCCGGCAAGAAATACTGTGTTTCCATCGAAATGGCGTCGTCCAGGGTTATCGGCGGCGAGGCGCGATACTTAACCCTTGGGCTTGGGCGGCGCCTTGCGTGGCGTGACGGCATGCTTTTCCAGATGCTCGATGATCAATCCGGCGATGTCGCGTCCGGTGGCGCTCTCGATGCCCTGCAGCCCCGGCGAGGAGTTGACCTCCATGATCACCGGGCCATGATTGGAACGTAGCAGGTCGACGCCGGCGACGCGCAGGCCCATCGCCTTGGCGGCGCGGATCGCCGTCGAGCGCTCTTCAGGCGTGATGCGGATCACGCTGGCGCTGCCGCCACGATGCAGGTTGGAGCGGAATTCGCCTTCCGCGGCCTGGCGCTTCATCGACGCGACGACCTTGTCACCGATCACCAAGCAGCGGATGTCGGCTCCTCGCGCCTCCTTGATGTATTCCTGGACCATGATGTTGGCCTTCATGCCCATGAAGGCCTGGATCACGCTTTCGGCGGCCTGGTTGGTTTCGGCCAGCACCACGCCGATCCCCTGGGTGCCTTCCAGCAACTTGATGACCAGCGGCGCGCCCTTGACCATGGTGATCAAATCAGGAATGTCGTCGGGCGAATGGGCGAAGCCGGTGATCGGTAGTCCCAGGCCCTTGCGCGAAAGCAGCTGCAACGAGCGCAGCTTGTCGCGTGAACGAGTGATGGAAACGTTGTCGTTGAGCACATAGGTGCTCATCATCTCGAACTGACGCAATACGGCGCAGCCATAGAAGGTCACCGACGCGCCGATGCGCGGAATCACCGCGTCGAAGGGCTCGAGCTCGGCCCCTTTGTAATGGATCGAGGGGCGATGCGAGGCGATGTTCATGTAACAACGCAGCGTGTCGACCACGCGCACGCTGTGGCCGCGGTTCTGGCCCGCTTCGACCAGTCGGCGAGTGGAGTACAGATTGCGGTTACGCGACAACAGGGCGATGTGCATGGTGTTCTCCGGACGAGACGTAAGCGGGTAAATGGCGTGACGCAGTCGCTCAGGGTTCGCCATGCAGGAAAGCCGTACCCGGCGCGACCAGCAGACGGCGCATGGCACGACGCCCCAGCAGCATGGGGTGGCGCATGTTACGACGATCGCTCAGCGAAAGCTCGACAGGATAGTCGAGTTCGCCAAGCTGCATCGGGGTACGGATGATGTAGCGCCATTCGGCCTGACCGTTGGAACTGGTCACCTTGCGCCGGTCGTGAAGATGCATCCGGACCGAGTGTGCCGGGCTCTCTACGCCGCTGCCGCGGGTCACGAAGCTGACCCATAGATGGCCATGCTCCTCGAAAGTCTCGATGTCTTCGGCATGCAGGGACGAAGTGCGTGCTCCGGTATCGGCCTTGCAGCACAGGGTCAGGCCGATTTCCGGCAGGGTCACCATTTCGCGACGGCCGATCACCGCCTTCGCTTGGTAGGGCAATGCTTTCATCGGCGCTCCTGTTGTTCGATACGGACGGGTCGGTACAGGCGGATCGGCACTCGGCTCAATGCGTGAGTGGCTGCAGGCATCGGCCGACCGGCGATTGCGGAGAAGTCTGACGCAGGTACATCAGCAACGGTAACCGCAGACGGGGCAGCAACGCCAGATCGCGGACCACGCTGGTAAAGCCTCCCGGGCTATGGCGGGCCAGGGCGTCGAGAAACAGCGGCAATCGCTGGGCGTGTTCGAGATGCGTCCAGCCGCGCGCGGCGATCGCCGCGAGCAGATCCGCCCCGCAGGCGGCGCTGTCGGCGAGCAAGGCATCGTACCAAGGACCGACGAGGTCGGTCGCGCCTTGACCGACACTGCGCACGCAGGCACTGAACGTTTCGATATCGCCTTCGTGCGCCGCAGCCTCGCCGCGGGCGATCAGTGCCTGGAGCAAATCCGCGCTGGGCTCGACGTGTTCCAGGCAGTGGCTCAGCGGGCGTAGCACGTCGACTGGCAGGGCATGCAACCGGGCTGCCAGTCTACCGGCCTGGACGTGGTCATGGCGTACACTGAAATCCGCCAGTCCCTGCAGGCCCAGCGCCGGCCACTGCTCGGGCTCGGCAGCAGCGAGCAGGTAGTCCTCGACGAGCTCGAAATGCTCGCTGGCGGGGCGTCCCAGGTCGGCACTGGCGCGGGCATGCAGCATTGCGCGCTGAGTGATGTCCGGGGTAAAGGCCAGCGGGTTGTCCTGCATCAGGTTGTCGATGTGCCGATCGTCATCCTGCAGCCGGTTGGCCGAGCGACCCAGCGTTTCCAGCAGGCGTTGCAGGAAAGCGTCGCGCGGTGCCGGGTCGAGCAGGCCCTGTTCGTCCAGCGGCAGCGACAAAAACCAGATCAGCGGATCGTCGGCATCGCCCAGGCGAAACACACAGGCCAATTGGGCGCGGCCCAGCCACGGCAGCGGCCAAGGCTGATCGCCCGCTTCGAAAGCGGCGAGCGTAGCCTCGGGGCAGCCGACGACCTGGCGGCCCAGGGTATAGAAGCGGGCCTGTGCACCGCTACGGGCGAAGAAGTCGCAAAGCGTGTGTATCGGTGACATGACGTCCTCACGGTTGAGCCGCGAACTGTAGCGCGTCGCCGTCGGCCTTTCTACCTCGATGATTCGTTGAGCGGTCAGTTTTTGATCAGTTCGTGGCGTGTCAGACGCCACGACCGCAGGGCCGGCTTTTCCAATGATTATCCACAGGCTATTTCAGGAAAACTGTGTATCGACTCGCCGCCCATGGCATCTGCAAATAGTGAGTGCCTATTGGTCAAAGGCGGTTCAAGTCACTAAGCTATGTAACCAAATCGAATAAACGAGGTGCTCGTTTATTCTTATCCAGCAATGAAGCAGCGAACAACCACGGAGAGTCATCATGCGGCGATTGATAGCGACCCTGGCAATGGGCACTCTTTTGACGGCTTCCTTGGGAGCCACGGCGCAGGACATGGCGCAGGAGAAAGGTGGCGGTAGTTTCAAGGTGGGGATGTCGGGCGGCTATTTTCCGTTCACCTTCGTCGAGCAGGACCAGCTCAAGGGCTTCGAGGTCGACGTCATGAATGCGTTGGGCGAGCAGATGGAGGCGGATATCGAGTTCGTCACCGCCAACTTCTCGGGGCTGTTCGGCATGCTCGAGTCGGGGCGCATCGACACCATCGCCAACCAGATCACCATCACCGACGAGCGCCAGGCCAAGTACGCCTTCACCGAGCCCTACGTCTATGATGGCGCCCAGGTCGTGACCCGCAAGGGCAACGATACCATCGAAGGCGTCGAAGACCTGCGCGGCAAGACGGTGGCGGTCAACCTGGGCTCGAACTATGAGCAGTTGTTGCGCGAACTGCCCTACGCCGACGAAATCGACATTCGCACCTACGAGAGCAACATCGAACAGGACACCGCGCTGGGTCGAGTCGACGCCTTTGTCATGGATCGCGTAAGCGCCTCGCAGGTGATCAAGGAAAAACCGCTGCCGCTGGAGCTTGCCGGCAAGCCGTTCTCGGAAATCCGCAACGCGCTGCCGTTCCGCGATACCGAGCAGGGACGCGCGCTGCGCGATCGCTTCGACAAGGCGCTGGAGACACTGCGCGACAACGGCACTCTGGAGGAAATCTCCCAGCGCTGGTTCGGCACCGACATCACTCAGCGTTAAGCGTCGGGCTTACTGAATGGGCGTCCTGGATTTCGACTACATGCTGGGGCTGGTGCCGATTCTGCTCGGCTACCTGCCGCTGACCCTGGAGATGGCGACCGCCGGCATGGTGCTGGGGCTCGCCCTGGCCGCCGTGCTGGCGGTGATACGGGTGTTGCGCGTGCCCGGGCTCAATGCCGTGACGCTGTTGTTCATCTCGTTCTTTCGCGGTACGCCACTGCTGGTGCAGCTGTTCCTGTTCTATTACGGCCTGCCGCAGCTGTTCAGCGCGCTGACCCAGATCAACGGCGTCACGGCGACGATCCTCGGCCTGACGCTGCATTTTTCGGCGTACATGGCGGAATCGATTCGTGCCGCCATCGTCGGCGTCGATCGCAGTCAGACCGAAGCGGCATTGTCGATTGGCATGACCAGCCTGCAGTTGATGCGGCGGATCGTGCTGCCCCAGGCCACGCGGGTCGCGGTCCCGACGCTGATGAACTACTTCATCGACATGATCAAGGCGACGTCGCTGGCCTTCACGCTCGGCGTCACCGAGCTGATGGGCGCTACCCAGAAGGAAGCGGCCGGCAGCTTTCTCTACTTCGAGGCGTTCATCACCGTGGCGATATTCTACTGGGCGATCGTCGAATTGCTGGCCTGGCTGCAGCGGCGACTTGAAACCCGACTCAACAAGGCCTACCGGCGATGATCGAACTCAAGGGACTGACCAAGCGCTTCGGCGACAGCACGGTGCTCGATGGCATCGACCTGATCATCGAGCGGGGCGAGATCATCGTCGTGATCGGCCCCTCGGGTACCGGCAAGTCGACGTTGCTGCGCTGCGTGAACTTCCTCGAACGGCCCGAGGCCGGGCAGGTTACGGTCGGCGATCTGACGGTCGAGGCCACGCAGGCGCGCAAGCAGGAGATTCTCGAGCTGCGCCGGCGCACGGCCTTCGTCTTCCAGAACTATGCCCTGTTCGCCAACAAGACGGCCTTGGAGAACATCGCCGAAGGGCTGATCGTGATCAACAGCTGGCCGAAGCCGCGCGCTCACCGTCGCGCTCGCGAAATCCTCGCGCGCATCGGTCTGGCCGACAAGGCGGATGCCTATCCCGCGTCGCTGTCGGGCGGCCAGCAGCAGCGCGTGGGTATTGGCCGGGCGATGGCCGCGCAGGCGGAGGTCATCCTGTTCGACGAGCCGACTTCCTCGCTGGACCCGGAGTGGGTCGAAGAGGTCCTGGGGTTGATGAAGCAGCTTGCCGACGAGCGCCAGACCATGCTGGTGGTGACGCATGAAATGGGCTTCGCCCGCGACGTCGCCGATCGGGTGATCTTCATGGACGGCGGACGGATCGTCGAGCAGGGTCCGCCTGCCGAGGTGTTCTCCGCGCCGCGTGACGAACGTACCCGCAACTTCCTGCGCAAGGTGCTGGCCGGCCAGGCGCTGGGCGAGCCTTGAGACTGCCTGGCGGCTCGCGCGATAATGACGTTTTGCAATGACGGAGCCGCAATGACCGCTCATCAGCAACTCGACCAGGCGCTCAGCGGACTCGAATCGGCGCTGCGCAGTGTCGATCTGTGGAATACCGCGTGTCCCGATCCTCGGGCTTTCGATAGCGTCCAGCCATTCTGCGTCGATACCATGGACTTGGCGCAATGGCTGCGCTACGTCTTCATTGCGCGCCTCCAGGCCCTGGTGGATGCGCAAGGGCCACTACCGGCCAGCTGCGAGGTGGCCCCGGCCGCCGAGGCCTATCTGCAGAACAGCAAGCCCAGCGACCGCGCGGTGGTGGTGGCGGCGATCGCCGAAGTGGACCGGATCGTTACAAAGGCCTGAGCATGGCCTGTGACTTCGCTTACGGAAGGGACATGAACGTCGCTCACGTAGCGGCACGTATCGGTGAGATGGCGCTGGGGTCATCGCGGCTGTCACCGCGTTGATGCGACTCGATCGGCGGGGCGAGCATTGAAACAGGGCGCTGCAGCAGCGGGATAAAAGGATTGGCCATAAGAACGCCGGGCATAAAGCCCGGCGTCGTCGTTACCAGGTGGTTGGCAGGCGTGGCTTAGAAGTTCAGGGTTACGCCACCGCCGACGATGACCGGATCGCTATCCAGCTCGCCGCTGGCACCGCCTGCAGCGTTGTAGTCCGCATCGACGTCGGCATAGGACGCGAAGCCATTGAACGACAGATAGTCGGTAACCACCAGGTCGACGCCCACTTCGCCCTTGGGTGACCAGGTGTTGTCGACGCTGAGGCCGGCGCTCTCGCCCGAGAAGCGCGTGTAGTTGGCGCCCACGCCCGCGTAGGGCTGGATGCGCGAATCGAGGCCGCCGAGCGGGTAGTACTCGACCATCAGATCGATCAGCTGGCTGTCGACTTCGCCATTGACACCCTGACCGGACAGGCTGCGCTCGAACTTGTCGCTGCCGCCCAGGGTCACGCCGACCTTGTCCTGGATCATGTAGCCGACGCTGCCGACGAAGGCGCTGTCGTCGCTGATATCGATGCCGTCGCCGGTGGCATTGTTCTCGGCAATGCCGCCGCGCAGCAGGATGTCGCCAGCTTCATAGGCGAACGATGTCTGTGAGGCAACGATCAGGCTGCCGGCGACGATAGAAGCGGAAAGCAGTTTCATCTTGGTCATGTGTGGCTCCTTGCTGATAAGCGGGATGACAACATCCACTGTCTGTTTGCTCCGGCTATCGCCGGGTTTATGAAACAGTGTTTTCATACTGTGCTGGCAGTATAGGAAACACTGTTCGCTTATGTCACGTAAAATTTTGTTATTAGACTAAAGGAGTGTATGGCCTGTTACGATCGGACATCAAGAATGCGACTTCGTGGCGCTTGTCGCGGTGAGCCGCTTTACTGAAGTCAGGTCAACGATCAAGGAGCGAGAGATGCTCGCGGCAAGCTATCGACAGGGAACCCGACTATTGGCGCTAGTGCTGGCCTCGGCAATGGCATTGCTGCTGCTGTTGCGTCCCGAGATCATCAGTGGTCTGACGCTTATCTGGCGCCTGCCGCTCTGGCTGCTCGGGGTTTGGGCGCTGGGCGCCGGCTTCGCCCATGGGGTCGGTCTCACCGTGCGCCCCGGCCCGTTGCGGCGCTGGCTGGGGCCGCCCTGGTGTTGGTTGGTGCTGGGGCTGTTCGGCGTGCTGCTGCTGTTGCGACTCTAAAAAAGGGCTCCATACGGAGCCCTTGCATCGCTTGTGAGAGTGCTGCGCGCCTTTAGCGATCGATATGCTGGTATTCACCTGCATCGGCCGTGGCACTGCTCACTACCAGGATCGCAATCAAGGAGGCGATGAAACCGGGGATGATTTCATAGACACCCGGACCGCCCATGAATTCTGAATTCCAGCCCAGTGAAATCCAGACGATGACAGTGGCAGCGCCTACGACCATGCCGGCAATGGCGCCCGCACCATTGGTGCGCGACCACATCAGCGACAGGATGATCAGCGGGCCGAATGCCGCACCGAAGCCGGCCCAGGCGTTACTCACCAGAGCCAGAACATTGGACTCGGGATCGGAGGCAATGATCGCCGCGACCAGGCCAACCAGCACGACGCAAACACGGCCGACAGTCACGGATTCGCGTTCACTGGCCTCCTTGCGCAGAAACAACCGATAGAAGTCTTCGGTAAGGGAAGACGAGGACACCAGCAGTTGACTGGAGATGGTGCTCATGATCGCGGCCAGCAAAGCCGCATAGAGGAAGCCGGTAATAAACGGATTGAACAGCAATTCGGACAAGATGATGAAGATGGTTTCCGGATCCTCGACATTCAAACCGTTGCGTACCGCGTAAGCTCGACCGAAGATGCCCAGAGATATGGCGCCGATGAGTGCAACACCCATCCAGGTCATGCCGATATTGCGCGCAATCGGTACCTCTTTCAGGCTGCGAATTGCCATGAAGCGCACGATGATGTGGGGTTGGCCAAAATAGCCCAGGCCCCAGGTGACCGCCGACAGCCAGCCGATGAAGGTCAGTCCCTCCGTCCATGAAAGCAGCGTGGGATCGACCTCTCCCAGAGTCTGGGTCGCCTGGGCAAAGCCGCCGCCACCTTCGCCAAAGAGTACGACGAGTGGCATGATCACCAGGGCCACCACCATGATGCAACCCTGCACGAAGTCCGTCATGCTTACCGCCAGGAAGCCGCCGACCACCGTATAGACCAGCACGACGCCCAAGGTGATGATGATGCCGACCGCGTAATCGCTCATGCCCCCGATACTGATGATTCCCCCGAACGCGCTTTCAAACAGCTTGCCGCCTGCAACCAGGCCGGATGCCGTATACACCGCGAAGAACACGACAATGACGATGGCTGAGACGGTACGCAGTGACATGGACCGGGTGGGGAAGCGGTTTGCCAGAAAGGACGGAATCGTCAAGGCATTACCGTAATGCACGGTCTGCTCGCGGAGCCGGGGGGCGACAAGAATCCAGTTGACGAAAGCCCCGACGAACAGGCCTATGCCAATCCACGCAGAGGCCAGACCGGAAACGAAGAGCGCCCCGGGCAGCCCCAGCAGCAACCAGCCACTCATGTCCGAAGCCCCGGCTGACAAGGCCGCTACCTTTGGGCTGAGGCCCCGCCCGCCCAGCACGTAGTCTTCAGACGAAGACGTGGATTTGCGCATTGCATAAACGCCGATGGCGATCATCAACGCAAAATAGATGAATAGACTAATCCAGACACCAATAGCCATGAAGCTTCTCCAGTTCATTAGCGCGGTTACCGAGCAGAATCCGGTAGTGGCGCGCATTGTTTTTGTAACTCTCTTTTCTATTCACGAAACCAGGCGATGAAGGCGAGGCCGAGCATCGCCCGGCGAGTGCTGGCACCCGCCGGGCAGATTACTCGGCCCCGGTCATTCATCGCCCAGCGCGAGTAGTGACGCGTTGCCGCCCAGGGCGGCGGTATTGATGGTCAGCGCTTTTTCGGTGGCGAAGCGCAACAGGTAGTTGGGCCCACCGGCCTTGGGCCCGGTCCCCGAAAGGCCCTGGCCACCGAAGGGTTGGACACCGACGACGGCGCCAATGATATTACGGTTTACATAGACATTGCCCACACGGATTCTCTGCGCAATGGTCTTGGCGAACGATTCGTTGCGGCTATGCACGCCAAAGGTCAGGCCATATTGCTTGGCGTTGATGGTCTCGATCACGCGATCGATTTCGTCGGCCTTGTAACGCACGATGTGCAGGATCGGCCCGAACTGCTCGCGCTCCAGCGCGCCGATGCCGTCGATCTCGAAAGCGGTGGGGGCGACGAAGTTGCCGTGGGCGGTATGCGCCGGGTCGAGCGAGGTCTCGGCGATCAGCCGGCCTTCGCCCGTGAGCTGCGCGATGTGCGCGAGCAGGCCCTGGCGCGCCTCGTCGTCGATCACCGGGCCGACATCGGTGCCCAGGTCGCGGGGGTCGCCGACGCTGAGCTCGGCCATCGCGCCCGTGAGGATCTCGATCACCCGATCGGCGACGTCCTCCTGCAGATAGAGCACCCTCAGCGCGCTGCAGCGCTGGCCGGCGCTCTGGAAAGACGAGCGGACGACGTCGGCGACGACCTGTTCGGGCAGCGCGGTAGAATCGACGATCATCGCGTTGAGACCGCCGGTTTCGGCGATCAGCGTGGCCAGCGGGGCGCCTTCGCGGGCGGCCAGCGAGCGGTTGATGATCTGGGCGGTGTCGGTGCCGCCGGTGAAGGCAATGCCGGTGATGCGCGGATCGGAGCTCAGCACGCTGCCCACGGTGGGGCCATCGCCGGGCAACAACTGCACGACGTCGCGGGGCATGCCCGCTTCATGGAGCAGTTCGACGACCCGGTGGGCGACCAGCGAAGTCTGCTCGGCGGGTTTGGCGAGCACGCTGTTGCCGGCCACTGCGGCGGCGACCATCTGGCCGCAGAAGATCGCCACCGGAAAGTTCCACGGGCTGATCGTCGCGAACACACCCTTGCCGGCCATCATCAGTTGATTGGATTCGCCGGTCGGGCCGGGCAGCTGGGTCGGTTCGGCGAACAGCTCGCGGGCGCGGCTGGCGTAATAGCGGCAGAAATCCACCGCTTCGCGGATCTCGTCGACGCCGTCGGTGAGCAGCTTGCCGCCCTCGCGGGAGCATAGCGTCATCAGTTCGGCGAGGTGCTCTTCCATCAGGTCGGCGAAACGCTCGAGGATCTGTGCACGCTCCTCGACCGGGGTGGCATCCCAACGCGGGAAGGCCTGCCAGGCGATCTCCACGGCTCGTTCGGCCTGTTCGCGGGTCGTCCACTGCACGCTACCTATAAGCTTGCGCGTATCGTAAGGGTTGCGAACTTCCTGGCGCTGCTCGGGGTCGTCGTCGACATCGAAGCCCAGCAACGGCTTGACGTGGTGTTCCTGATCCATGTGCTGGGCCATGGCGTCGACCAGCGGCTGGTAGTGGCTGCGGATATTCAGGTTGACGCCCTTGGAGTTCTTGCGCGTGCCATAGATAGCGCGCGGCAGCGGAATCCTGGGGTTGGCGTAGCACTCGTACTGACCGAGCGTCTCGACCGGGTGTACGCACAGCGACTCGACCGGCACGCGCGGGTCGACCAGTTGGTGCACGAACGACGAGTTGGCGCCATTTTCGAGCAGCCGGCGTACCAGGTAGGGGAGCAGGTCCTTGTGCGCCCCTACCGGCGCATAGATGCGGCAGTAGGTGCCGGCGGGCGCGCGCTTGAGGGCGGCGTCATAGAGCGCCTCGCCCATGCCGTGCAGACGCTGGAACTCGAACGGGCGATCGGTGGCGTTGGCCAGTTCGAGGATGGTGCTGATGGTGTGTGCGTTGTGGGTGGCGAACTGCGGGAAGATCCGCCCACGGGTGTTTTCCGAAAGCAGGAAGTGCACGCAGACCAGATAGCCGACGTCGGTGTTCGCCTTGCGGGTGAATACCGGGTAGCCGTCGACGCCGAGCTGCTGGGACTCCTTGATCTCGGTATCCCAGTAGGCGCCCTTGACCAGGCGTAGCGGAATCTCGTCGCCCTGCAGGTCGGCAAGGCGGTTGATGTAATGCAGCACCGGCAGGGCGCGCTTGGCGTAGGCCTGGACGACCAGCCCGAAGTGCCCCCAGCCGCGGCACTCCTCGCTCGCGTAGACGGCGCGGAAGACTTCCAGCGAAAGTTCCAGGCGGTCGACTTCCTCGGCGTCGATGGTGATCGCCACATGGCGCTGGCGAGCCATGGCGACGAGCTGCTTCACGCTGTCGACCAGCTCGACCAGGATCTGCTGGCGATGGCCGAACTCGTAACGCGGATGCAGCGCGGAAAGCTTGATCGAGATCGACGGCGCGGGGGTCTTGTCGCTGAGCTTGCGGCTGACCTCGCCGACGCGCTTGATGGCATTGGCGTAATCGTCGAAGTAGCGTCCGGCATCCGTGCGGGTCCGCGCAGCTTCGCCGAGCATGTCGTAGGAGTAGGTGTAGCCCTTTTCGAACAGCGGCTGCGAGCGCTTCAGGGCCTCGTCGACGCTGCGCCCGAGCACGAACTGGCGGCCCATGATCTTCATCGCCTGGTACATGGCGCTGCGGATCACCGGCTCGCCCATGCGGTTGACCAGCTTGTTGATGAAACTGGCCGGCTTGCCGTCGCGCGGCTTGTCGAGCTGGATGACGCGGCCGGTCATCAGAAGGCCCCAGGTCGAGGCATTGACGAACCACGACTCGCTCTGGCCGACGTAGGCCTTCCAGTCGGCGGGGCCCAGCTTATCCTCGATCAGCGCATCGGCGGTGGCCTTGTCGGGAATGCGCAGCATGGCCTCGGCAAGACACATCAGCATCAGCCCTTCATGGGTGTCGAGACTGTACTGCTGCAGCAACTCATCGATGGAATCCACGGCGGTATCCATCTCGCGGACTTCACGCACCAGCTCGGCGGTCTTGTCGCCGATTCGGGCGAAGTCGTTCTCGTCGGCCTGCAGAACGGCGACGAGCTCGGCCATGAAGGCGTTCTCGTCGACGATATAATGCTCGCTCAGGCGCGTGAGCAAGGTGTCCAGGTCCTGTTGCCAGGTCTGGCTGTCCAGCATGGTCTTGGCATCGAGCATATGAAGACCCCGTTAATGGCGATGTGACTCGGGCGCTGGCGTGGCCATCATCCATGAAGGCACACGAACGCCACGACCCCGGGTGAAACAGCGGGGTCCGAGAGGCAACCCGGTATGTGCTGAATTTAGGGTGGGGGAAGACGCCGCGTCTTGCCAATTTCGCGGTGACTTTTGTTAAAAAGTCGGGAGCTGGCCGATATGGGATCAGCCGTGCGACGAAAGTTTTAGACGATGATGCGGGCTACTCGGTGTCTCGTGTGCCAGCGATGGCCGGCGGCGTAGATGCCCGGGGGGGTGCCCATAAACGCGGCGAAAGGCGTGGGAAAGCGCGCTCTGGCTGGCAAAACCGGTCCGCGCGGCAATCTCGCCGAGTGGCAACGGCGAATCGGCAAGCAACTGCCGGGCGGCCGTCAGGCGTTGACGCAGCAGGTATTGATAGGGCGTTACCCCGGTCTGCTCGCGAAACAGCTCGCTGAAATGCGCGGCGCTCAGACAGGCGTGACGGGCAAGATCGGTGACGCTCAGGCGGCGCTCGATGTTCTGCCCGATGTAGGCGTCGATGGCCGCCAGATCGATGCGCCGGGAGCGTTGAGAAGCGTTATCCGGCATGCGCGCATTGAGGCAGCCGAGGAAGGTCGCGGCGAGCAGGTCGCCGGGGGCCGGCTGTGGCTGAGTGAGCTCGCGGACCAGAAAGCGCAGGTAGACGCGCAGCGGCGCATCGAGCGCGAAGAAGCGCGGCGCATCGAACAGCCGGGCATGCCCGCGGTGGCTGCCGGTCAGCGCCGGCGCATCGTCGGGCAGGTCGAAAATCAGCTGGCGGTTGGTGCCGATGCCTTCGTAATAATGCAGGTGGTTGGCGGGAACGATGCAGCCGGATAGCGCGGCGATGCGCCCGCCAAGCCCCTCGATCTCGAAATCGGCATGGCCGTCGAGACCGATCACGATCTGGTGGAAGTCGTGAGCGTGATGCTTGATGGTATTGTCGAGCGGCGTAAGACGAATGGCGCTGGACATGTCGTTACCTCGTGACGCCAATGCCAGCCATTGTATGCCGTCACCGCCGCCATGGCGATAGTGCCGGGGCTCTTCGTCGCCCCTCTCGGCTCCACCGATCGACCAGTTGGCAGCTTCGGCCGACGCCGGCGGCTAGAATTCGCGTTGGCCTTCATCGAGGGCCATGTGGGCGGCGAGATGGTCACGCAGCATGGTCAGTTCCTCGCGCCCGGCGCGGGACAGCAGCGAACCGCCGGTCGCGGCCTGCGAGAGGCGGCCATATTCGTCCATGATCCGCATCGCGCTGCGGCGTACGCTCTCGAGATACTGGTCGTGACGAACCGGATAGCCGATCACCGTATGCCATTCGTTCGTCGAGGCTTCGCCACCGAGCACACGGTCGAACAGCTGCAGCAGATGCTGCGGCTCGGTGCGATAGCGAGGTGTACGGGACAGCATCATCATCGCGATCGTGGCGCCGATGACCGTCATCGAGACGACGAATATCAACAGAAAGAGCGTCACGCTCATGTTACTTGACCAGGCCGAGCGAGTCGGACATGGCACGGTCCTGTAGCTGCTGATGAGCGAAGCGCACCGAGCAGATCGCCCGGGTCCTGACAGGGCGAGTAGTGGAGTACGGCGATTCGGCAATCGGCACCCAGCGCACGTCGTCGACGTTGCCCGCGGCGTAACGGCGCCGGGCCAGGCGGGTGGTGGCGGTCGAGGCGGCAACGACCAGGGTGCGCAAACTGTCTTTCATGGCTTGTGCCTTTTCGGCATCGTGTATCCAGCGACGGGTAGCTTAACGGATTACTGCCGGCGCGTTAATCATCCAGGGCAATGGCCGCAGAGGCCGGCAGCACGGTATCAGTGGTTGCAAAAACGAGATGGAGGGACAGGGCGATCATGGGACGGCCTTCCGCCAACTGGCGTTCCAGTCCGGGGCTCTGGGCGTCTTTCAAGAAGAAAGATGGAGCGGGCAAAGGGATTCGAACCCTCGACCCTCAGCTTGGGAAGCTGATGCTCTACCAACTGAGCTATACCCGCTCGATGCCCTGATGATAATGAATCGCCGGGCTTGCTGGCAAGGCAAGCATTCGCTGTTCGTTGATCGCCCATCATGAGACTCGGGGTAAATAAATGTCGATTTCCATGGATCGATGTCGGCAAGCCGTGGTCTCAGAATCAACCGCAACTTTTTGGCAGTCGCCGAAAAATTGCGTCTTTGCTTGCTGCATTCGATCTATTGGCCGCCGCATCCTCGATGCGGCGGTTTTTTAGGTGTCGTTGCAACGGTCTCGCGTCCACATGACTCGGGCTTAATGGGTGCTGCGCATCTGCAGGATGGCGCCGACCACGTCGCGTCGCGTGACGATGCCGACCAGGCGCTCCTGTTCGACCACCGGGTAGACCTTGGGCTTTTGTCCCTGCATCTCCTGGGCAAGGTCGGTCACGCTCTTGTTGGGCGTGACCGTGAGCACCTCATGGCGCATCAGCTCGCGTACCGGTGCCGGCTCGTCGCTGAGATAGACGCTCTCGAACAGCTTGGCCATCACGTCATGTTCGGAAATGAAACCGATCAGGTGATCGCGTTCGTCGACGACCGGCGCGCCCGGCAGTCGGTGCAGGGCCAGGCCGGCCACGAGCGTCGCCACCGATGTGTCAGCGGTGACTCGGTAACAGTCGCGGGACATGATGTCGCGTACCGTCATGGGCGCCTTGTCGGTCATGTGCTTGTCTCCTCGAAGGACTGATAACCCTGCTGGACCCGACCCTGTCCGACCGGGATTGCCCGGCCCGCGTTTCCTGCGGTGCGATCAAAAGCGCCACGAAACGACGTCCGTTGCACTTGCGGTTTCAGCATAGCCCAGCTCAAGGAGGATGATGGGCTGCTCCGCGAGTACCTGGGGATCATGCGCAACTGCTATCCTGGGGGGCACGCCACCGATATTCCGGCTGGTTCGTGGTCTGCCAAGCGATTGGCTCCGCTCCTGGCTGGCGATGAACGCGAACAGCAGCGGGGCGGTCATATAAGCAACTGTCATAAATAGCCTATATGTTATCTTGGTCGCCCTGGGCGACCGGTTACGCTGCAAGGAGGTGCCATGAACGCAAGAGACTATCTCGCCAGGCGGGGCATCGCGCTCGAGCGTGAGGAGGAACGCCCCAATACCCTGGAGGAACGGGCCTGGCAGCGTGCACGTCATGCCGGAAGCCAGCGCCCGCGCAGCGGCACGCCTCATGACTGGGAGGATTGGGAGCGCCACCATGCGCAACTCGCCGACGATGCCGAACGGATCGCGCAGAAGTACGATCATGCGGCGCACCGGCGAGAGGATGACGAAACTTCAGACAAGTCATGACTTGAAGCGCCCGGCCGTCGGGCCCATATGAACAATGAGGTTCGCGACGCTCAGCGCGCGTTCGTCCAAGGAACGACACTCAGCGTATCTAGAGGAGACGCATATGGACGTGATCCGCATCATTCTGGCAATCCTGCTGCCCCCGCTCGGGGTCTTCCTGCAAGTCGGTCTGGGGCTACAGTTCTGGCTCAACATCCTGCTGACGATTCTCGGCTACATTCCCGGGATCATTCATGCGATATGGATCATCGCCCGGCGCTGAGCGTATTCGCCAAGACACCATCGAGCCTCCTCCCCGCAGGAGGCTTTTTCATGGTACGAGGCAAACCCGGCGGCTTCGCCGGGCCCCGCCAAGACACCATCAACCGAGAGCATTGACGCCGGTCTGTTCGCGCAGGCGCTTATAGAGCGTGGTGCGGCTTATGCCCAATTCCCGTGCCAACGCCGAGAGGTTGCCGCGATGAGCAGCCAGACGCTCCCGCAGACCGCCGAAAGCAGGCGGCGCCGATACCGGCCGGTTGGCCGGCATGGCCGGCACGGTGGACGGCACCCGCGCGACGTAGGCGTCCGGGGCGCATGCATTGGCGGGTAGATGCTGGAGATCGATTAGAGGTCCGTCGCTGATTGCCAGCGCGACACGCAGGACATTCTCCAGCTCGCGAATGTTGCCCGGCCAGCGCTGCCGGCACAGCCAATCCAGCAATGCGGGCGATGCCCGAGGCGGTAGACTCTGCGTTGCCTCGAGGTCGAGTTCACGCATCAGCCGGGCAAGTAGGACCTGCACCAGGGCGGGAATGTCCTGGCGTTCGCGCAAGGGCGGCAGACTCAACTCGACTCCGCACAGCCGGTAGTACAGGTCGGCGCGAAAGCGCCCGCTGGCTACCTCGTCGGCCAGTGGACGATGGGTGGCAGCGATGACTTCGATATCCACCGGGTGGGCGGTGCTGCCGCCCAGCGGCGTGACCTTGCGTTCCTGCAGCGCCCTCAACAGGCGGGCCTGAACCGGCAGTGGCATATCGCCGATCTCATCAAGGAACAGTCGGCCGCCATGTGCCTCGCGCAAGCGCCCCGGATTGCCGCGTGGGTCGGCGCCGGTAAAGGCCCCGCGCACATAGCCGAACAGTTCGGCTTCGACCAGCGCGTCGGGAATGGCCGCACAGTTGATGGCGATGAGCGGTTTGTCGGCGCGCCGGCTAGCAGCGTGCAGTGCCTTGACGAAGACTTCCTTGCCGGTGCCGGTTTCGCCATAGAGCAGCATGGCGATGCCGCGATCACCGAGGCGCTCGGCGAGGAGGATCGCCTGACGCAGGCGCGGGTCGCCCAGATCGAGAGCCGACAGTGGCGAGGGCGTGGAAGCACCCTTGGCATCAACCAGGCGATCCGGGGCGGCGAGCTGGCCGTAGCAGTGATAGCGCCCGGCGACGCGCAGGGGCATCAGCGCATTGCCGTGCGCCACCAGTGCCGACCAGCTCGTGTCGAAGAGCGTTTCGATGGTGGTTCCCGTCAGCGCTTCGCGCTCGAGCTTCAGTAGCCAGCAGGCCCGTGAGTTGCCATTCACCGGTTGGCCCTGTTCGTCGAGAATCAGCAGCCCGGAACGTGGGCCGTCGATATCGTCGCGGTTGGCGCTGAACGTCAGCCGAAAATGGCGATGGCGGTAGTGGGCGATCAGCCGGCCATTCTCGATTCGCATCGCCAGGACCTGTAGCAGACCGCTGTAGCGCGACGAGCGGTTGCGGTAGGGGTCGCTGAGCAACGCCAGGCAGGCGTCGACCTCCCCGCGCCAGTTACGGACCGGCACCGCATGACCGGCTAGGTGATGCAGGGCGTCGCAGGTATGTTCGCGACCGATCACGTCCAGAGCATCGTCTTCGGCGAGGCAGGTGCCGATGGCGTTGCAGCCGATCTGCGCCTCCCCCCACTGCGCACCGGGCAGCAGCCAATCTTCATGACTCGGAAGCATGGCCCGCGAGTCGCCCCAATGGGCCAGAATCACGGCGTCCCGATCGGCCAGCACCAGCACGCACTGCCAATGCCGCAGCATGGCGCCGACTTCGGGTACAAGATCCTCGTCCAGTAACTCCAGCAGGGGGCGGGCCAGGGTACGCCGCTGCTCGAGATCGTCTGCCGAATATCGGTCAGGCTGGCGGCCGCCAGTCGGGGCGCCCATGTCATCCAGACGATATCCGGCGCGCGCGATGTGGGCACGTTGCCGGTGCTTGGCATCCTCTTGCATGGCAGTTCCCCTATCTTGTTTTTTCGCTTTCGAACATTTATGTGCACGAACACGTGTTCATAAACTGTACAGGGTGTGTTCAATCTAGCCTAGCCGAGTTGTCCACAAATACGCTTATACCAAGGTAGGGTGAGAATTTTTAATTTATAGAACAGGTGCTTGAATATGGTTTTTAAGAAAGGTGAAGGCTTCGGGAGGAAATTGGCATGGCGTTCGCTTATGAACATGAAGAATTTGCGAACATGAAAAAGGATCGCCTCACCCATGTCTCTAGCCCGGATATTTCATCAGACATGAAAAAAGCGGCTGAAAATCGGTTATAATTCAAGCTCCTACACAAGAATCAACCGCATCAACCGCCATGACGAAATGTACCATGCCGACCGCCT
>NZ_JAIRBP010000042.1:0-23125 GCF_021151495.1 Halomonas sp. IOP_31
CGGGCAGGCCCTGCAGGTGGGTCTCCCGCTCGAGCCATATCTGTTCGAACTCATCAACTCTCTCGGGATTCACCCGGAAACGATTCATGGCGATGAACACGGGGCACTGTCCTTATGGTCGGTTGATTCGCAGCTCAGGATGACACCCTACCCCATCACGCGAGCAATGCGAAAAGCGCAAGGCAAGGCCTTGTGCGACGAATGGCAAAGAGCTCGTGGGGATCTCTCAGCATTAAAGCGCTACATGTCGGCAGGCGTTTCCTGTGTCTTTCTGCTTGCATAGTGTCGGATGGCGCCGAGGAAATGCAGAATGAGCAAGGCAGGAATAATGTACATGCCATTATATATATGAATCCACCCCATCGTTTGATAAATTGTTGTTGGGATTTTCAGGGGTAGGCAGACAGAAAACCATCCGAACACACCTACGCATTCACCCACGCTAAACAGATACAGTGGTCCTGTTAAAACCTGAAAAACCAACAGGATCAGTAAAGCCCTGTGAACTACGTAAGCAGTCCATCGCTCTATTGCGGTTTTGCCGAGGTTCTCGGGAAACCCTTTGTACAATCTGAATAACACCCGCCAGAAGATGAAGATCAATACAAAAAACCCCAGGGATATATGAATTCCCAGAATATAATTTCTGACCGTCCCTGACGGTGCTGCATAGGCTGCATAGCCCAGTGCGAGCATTACAACGACAAGAAGTGCCGTAACCCAGTGGTTGATGATGGATACAGGCGAGTAGCGTTCGCGATCAGACATGCCTTGTCCTCTAGATGCCAGTTGGTCGAATAGCGATCAATGCCCTGTTCTGACCAACGGTTTTGCTCGCTTTTTTATGTTGGTTGTAAAGGATATAGATATTGGCCGCGTCTGGTTATGTATTGAAAGTAGCATAATTGGGCAGCGCCGGGGTATTTGGCGCTGTCATGCTTGGGCCTGGCTACTCGGGGCCTGCAGCTCTGTGCTGCTTCCACCTGGCTGCGACGCTGTCGATCGGCGCGATCAGGGCCCATCTTCATCAGCGTGATGAGCAGCATGCAGTTGCTTTTTAGTCTCATGTCTGTAATTCTGGACATATGGACAATGTAATCGCTATCGAAGCGTTCGCTGCGCTTTCTCAATCGACCCGCCTGGAAACCTTCCGGTTACTGGTACGCCACGAGCCGGATGGACTGCCCGCGGGGGAGATCGCACGCCTGCTGGATGTGCCGCACAACACGCTGTCGACGCATCTGGGCGTCCTGGCGCGAGCCGGACTGGTGGTCTCACGGCGGCACAGCCGCTCGGTGATTTATCGCGCCAACCTGGAGCGCATGCGCGAAACGCTGAGCTTTCTGGTGCGGGACTGTTGCGCGGGGCATCCCGAGCTATGCGAGCCGTTGCTTCGGGAGCTACAACCCTGCTGCCCAACCGATGAGGGAGACTCAGCATGATCAGCGTGATCTATCACAACCCCGACTGCGGCACCTCCCGCAACACCCTGGCGATGATGCGCCAGTCCGGGGAAGAGCCGCACGTCATCGAGTACCTGAAGACACCGCCTACCCGGGATCAGCTCGTCGAGCTGCTGGCAGCCATGGCTATCACTCCCCGAGCGCTGTTGCGTCGCAAGGGCACGCCCTACGACGCGCTAGGCCTGGACGATCCCGCGCTCAGCGACGACCAGTTGATCGATGCCATGCTGGCGCATCCTATCCTGATCAATCGCCCCATCGTGGTAACCGAAAAGGGTACGCGGCTGTGCCGGCCCTCCGAGACAGTGCTGGCGCTGCTGCCCGATCCAGTGAGCGAATTCACCAAGGAAGATGGCGAGATCGTACGTTCTGGAGGAACTTCATCGTGAGCCCGGATCAACTGCCCAACATTGACCCTGAACATTTACATCCCATTGATGTTAATGCGTTGGTCGGCCCAGACCAGCCCCGCCATCCGCCACGTATTCTGGTGCTATATGGTTCACTGCGGGAGCGCTCCTACTCGCGGCTGGTGTCGGAGGAAGCCGGGCGTTTGCTGCGCTGGTACGGTTGCGAGGTGCGCACGTTCGACCCCGCCGGCCTGCCGCTGGCGGACGATGCCGACGCCAGCCACCCGAAGGTGCAGGCGCTGCGTGAACTGGCCGAGTGGAGCGAGGGCATGGTGTGGGTCAGCCCCGAGCGCCACGGCGCCATGACCGGCCTCATGAAAACCCAGATCGACTGGATTCCGCTGGCGCTGGGCGGCGTGCGTCCGACCCAGGGCAAGACGCTGGCGGTGATGCAGGTCTCCGGCGGCAGCCAGAGCTTCAATGCCGTCAATCAACTGCGCATTCTCGGTCGCTGGATGCGCATGCTGACCATCCCCAACCAGTCCTCGGTGCCCAAGGCCTTCCATGAGTTCGATGAGGCGGAGCGAATGCGGCTGTCGCCGCTCTACCTGCGCATCGTCGATGTCTGTGAGGAGCTGGTGAAGTTCACATTGCTGACACGGGGCCGCTCGGCGTATCTGACGGATCGCTACTCGGAGCGAATCGAGAGCGCCGAAGCGGTTTCCAGGCGCGTCAACCAGAAAACGCACTGAAACGGAGCTGCATGCATGCTGGCCTTTGCGATCTTCCTGGTCACGTTGATACTGGTCATCTGGCAACCGAAGGGGCTCGGGATTGGCTGGAGCGCCCTGGGGGGCGCTGCCGTGGCCTTGTTGACGGGGGTCGTCAACTGGGGTGACGTGGCTGTCGTCTGGGATATCGTCTGGGATGCCACCTTCACCTTCGTGGCGTTGATCATCATTTCCCTGATCCTGGACGAGGCCGGCTTCTTTTCCTGGGCTGCGTTGCATATCGCGCGCTGGGGCAATGGCCGGGGACGGCTGCTGTTTCCGCTGATCGTCGTGCTGGGGGCGCTGATTGCTGCCGTGTTCGCCAACGATGGCGCGGCGCTGCTGTTGACGCCGATCATGGTGGCGATCCTCGCCCGGCTTGAGTTCAGCCCTGCGGCGTCCTTGGCGTTCATCATCGCCACGGGATTCGTTGCCGACTCGACCAGCCTGCCGCTGGTGATCTCGAACCTGGTCAATATCGTCAGCGCCAACTATTTCGAGATCGGCTTCGATCGTTACGCCCAGGTGATGGTGCCGGTCGATCTGGTCTCGCTGGCCGCCACGCTGCTGGTGCTGGGCGTGTACTTTCGCAAGCAGATACCCGCGGGTTACGACATTGCGCGGCTGGAAGCGCCGGCCACGGCGATTCGCGACCGTCAGGTCTTTCGTGCGGCCTTTCCGCTGCTGATCGTATTGCTGGTTGCGCTGTTCCTGACCGGCCGATGGGAGACCCCGTTTTCCCTGATCATGGGGGCCGCGGCGCTGATCCTGGCGGCCATCGCCGGGCGCTGGTTCACGCCGGGACATGGGCACGTCGTCTCGCTCAAGAAGATAGTGAGCAACGCCCCCTGGCAGATCGTGCTGTTTTCCGTGGGCATGTATCTGGTGGTGTACGGCCTGGGCAATGCCTGGCTCACGGCATGGGCGGCGGACGTGCTGGTGTGGTTGAGCCGGCAAGGCGACGTGGTGGCGACCGTCGGCACGGGCTTCGCTTCCGCCATCCTGGCCTCGCTGATGAACAACATGCCGTCGACGCTGGTCGGCGCCCTGGCCATCGACCAGGCACAGGTATCGAGCCAGACCCAGCAACTGATGATCTACGCCAACGTCATCGGCAACGATCTGGGCCCCAAGTTCACGCCCATCGGCAGCCTTGCCACGCTGCTCTGGCTGCATGTGCTGGCCGGCAAGGGCTATCGCATCGGTTGGGGGCTATACATGAAGATCGGGCTGGTCATCACTCCGCCGGTGCTGCTGGCCACGCTGATTGCGCTGGCGCTCTGGCTACCGGCGATATCATCGCAATAACCCCAATGCGCGGCAGGCTGCAGCCTGCCGAGTGCAACGTAGCCAAGCGGATAAGCGGATGCACGGCACAATCTTGATGGATTTACTTAAACGCGTACCCATTTAATTGCCTCGTCTATTATTTTTATTGACTCAAACTATTTTTGTTTTTGATAAGTAGAAAATGCAGAATAAATCGTACAGTTTGGTGTGGCTGTCATATTGAGATATGGCTCGGTCACTGCTTCAAGAGGGTCGGTTTTTACCCCCGTCGCCCCACAATTCCAACAACGTCTTGATGAACAACTCGGCGGTACTCGACAAGTTGTGATCGTTGCGCTGGATCAAACCGATGGTGCGTTGTATTCGCGGCTCTGGCAAAGGACGCGAACAGAGCGTGTCATGACCCGACCCTGGCATGGTCATCCTCGGTAAAATGGCGGCACCAAGACCGGATTCCACCAGCCCAAGCGAAGTAGAAAGGTGCTGTACTTCATAGAAGCCGTTGAGACGAATGCTCTCCGATGACAGCACATTGTCCAGCAGCGTACGGTTGCCGCTATCACGACTAACGGTAATCATTCGAATCGCTTCTAGATCGGCCCAGGTGATCGTCTCCTTGGCAGCCAATGGATGATCTGAACGCAGCGCTAACACGAAGGGATCGCGTAATAGCGGGGTGAACGATATCTCCGGTAATTGCGGGCTGATCATATTGATTCCAAAATCCGCCTCGCCATTGATCACTCGCTCCAGCCCTTCATTAGCACTGACATCGAGTATGCGTATGCGAATGCCCGGCCATGCCTCGTTGAAGCGACGAATAACGCTGGGCAGAAAGTAGAACGCCGCCGTAGGCAGGCAGGCGATGGTCAAGGTCCCCTTCTGATGGGTTGCGAGTTCGCGAATACCTAGAATCGACGATTCGTAGTCGTCGATCATCCTCCTGGCCCGAGGCAGAAAGTCAGCACCGATTGCAGTCAACCATGTGCGCCGTGTGGTGCGTTCGAGGAGTGTAACCTCAAGCGCTTCTTCAAGCTTCTGAATACGCCGAGATAGTGCAGGTTGCGATAGATGAAGGCGCTGCGCCGCCTCGTGAAAACTACCCAGCTCGGCGACTTGGACGAAGGACTGCAGATCGAGAAACTCTATACGATGTAACATAGACGGTTCTTGCATTGAAACGGTGTAATTGAACAGTTTAACGCATTAATGTGCATATCACATCAGAATTTGTTTTTATTTGCATTTGATGCATCAAAACGAGGGTGACATGCTCGTTTCACGAGTCCGTAAGAAAGTGAAACAGCAATGATCAATAGCATTCCCTGCATCATCATGCGCGGCGGCACATCTAAGGGCCCATTCCTGCGCATGAGCGACCTGCCCGAATCGCCAGAGGCACGAGCGGAGACATTGCTCAGCCTGATGGGCGCGGGCCATGCGCTTCAGATCGATGGCATTGGTGGCAGCGATCCGCTGACCAGCAAAGTGGCTATTGTTGAACGCTCCGATCATCCGGAGGCCGATGTTGATTATCTCTTTGCTCAAATTGACGGCCCCGGCCGTCGCGTCGACTTCAACCCCAATTGTGGCAATATGCTGTCGGCGGTCGGCCCCTATGCGATCGAGACTGGACTGATCGAGCCTAGCGACGATATGACCGTGGTGCGGGTTCGCAATCTCAACACTCAGCGTCTCATCGAGTGTCACGTACCGACACCGGGCCGGCAGGTTCTCTATGAGGGCGATACTCGAATCAGCGGGGTGCCAGGCACTGCCGCCGGCATTCAGCTGAGTTTCCTCGACGTCGTGGGTACCAAGACCGGGGCGCTGCTGCCCACCGGACAGGCGCAGGAAACTATCGATGGAGTCGTGGTGACTTGCCTTGACGCGGCGACTCCCACGTTGCTGATTGCAGCCGAAGAATTCGGCCTGAATGGAAACGAAACACCCGCCGAACTCGACGCCAATGAGCCCATGCTGGCCCGACTCGAGTTGATTCGTCGTGAAGCCGGACGACGCATGGGGCTCGGCGATGTCAGCCAAGGCGTACTGCCCAAGCCGGTTCTACTGTCAGCGGCCGACGAAGTCGACGCCACGTTGCGCGCGCGCTACTTCGTACCATACCGCTGTCACAAGGCGCTCGCCGTCACGGGTGCCATCGCCTTGGCGACAGCGGTCAGCGTGCCGGGCACCGTTGCCCACCGCATCGCCCTCGCTTCCGGTCGTCTGACCGACGACGAGCCGCTGAATCATGTTCGTCTCGAGCATCCTTCCGGATACATCGATCTTGACGTCGAACACCGAGGGCAAGATTCGCATGACGTCGCTCGCGTATCGCTGGTCCGTACGGCACGCAAGATCATGACCGGCACGCTCTACTATTCCAGCACATCTACCAGCTCCGGCACATCAACCAGCAATTCGCCGGTCGATACGGTGAAGGCAAAAGCCTGTTAGAAGCATCTAATACCAACGAAAACCCACCCGATCAGCAACACAAGAACAAGGAGTCGCATCATGAGTCCCTTGAAAACCGAACCGACACTCACCGCCCGACTGAAGCGCGCCGCAGGCCTAGGCCTGGTTTACGCTGGGCTGAGCGCCGTGGCCTTACCCGCCACGGCCGCCGCCGATACCAACGTGCCCGACGACATCAAATGGACCATTCCCTTTGGCGTAGGTGGCGGTACCGATGTCTGGGCACGCTTCTTTGCCCCCTGGTTCAGCAACTATCTGCCCGGCGAGCCAACCATCATGATCGATAATGTGCCCGGAGGCGGCTCGATCAACGGCGCCAATCTTTTTGCAATGCGGGCGCGTGCCGACGGCAGCCAGTGGCTGGGTACCTCGGCTTCGACCCAGTATCCGGCGATGCTCAACGACCCGCGCGTGCGCTATGACTATGCCGACTGGAAACCAATCCTTGCCACGCCGACAGGTGGCGTCGTGTACGCTTCACCGAGCCTCGGTGAAGATGCCGACAGCGCCCTGCAAACCTTGCTGAAGAAGCCGGTCAAACTCGCTGCACAATCGCCCACAGGCGTCGAACTGCCGGTTCTGATAGCCCTCGATATGCTGGGCGTCGACGTCAATCCGGTATTCGGGATGCGTAGCCGTGGCGAGGGTCGACTGGCCTTCGAACGTGGCGAAGCGAACATCGATTTCCAGACCACCTCGGCCTACCTGAGCAATGTTCAGCCGCTGGTCGAGGACGGCAAGGCCATCCCGCTGTTCAGCCTGGGCGTGCTTAATGACGATGGCAAGATCGTTCGCGATCCGACCTTTCCGAATTTGCCAACGTTCAACGAGATTTACCAGCAGACCGAAGGCAAGGCACCGTCGGGTAACACCTACGAGGCCTATCGCAAGTTCTTCGCCTCCGGTTACGCCCTGCAGAAACTGGTGATGGTGCCGGCCGATACCCCCGAGGCACTCACCGAGACGTACAGGCAGGCGGCTCGCGAATTCATCAAGACCGACAAGTTCAAGCAGGAATCGGCAGCTCAACTCGGCCCCTATACGCCGATCGTCGGCAAGACGGTCTCGGCCTATCTCGAGGACGCCATGTCGATCAAGGACGAGACGCGTCAATGGCTGGTCACCTGGTTGGCGGACAAGTTCGACGTCCATTTGAGCACGCGCTGACCTTCCGGCCTCGTCGTATAGAGGCGGGGCCGGCTCGATTCCAAAACGACAACGCGAAGAACACGCCATGCTCGATATCCTTCTCTCCAGTCTGGGACAAGTCTTCACCTTCTCCCATCTTTTCTACATGATGCTTGGGATCATCGTCGGCCTAGTGGTCGGCATTATTCCCGGTCTTGGCGGCATAGCCGGCATGTCGCTGTTGCTACCCTTCCTGTACGGCATGGAACCCTCGCAAGCGCTGGGAATGCTGATGGGCTTGGTGGCCGTCATTCCTACCGGCGACACCTTCGCCTCGGTGCTACTTGGCATTCCCGGCTCCAGCGCTTCACAGGCCACGGTGATCGACGGCTTCGCGTTGGCCAAGCGTGGTCAGGCGGCTCGTGCACTGTCCAGTGCCTTCCTTTCGTCGATGATCGGCGGCTTGATCGGTGCCGTGGTACTGACCGGTTTCATTCTTATTGCCCGGCCGCTGGTGTTGTCTTTCTCATCATCCGAGCTGTTCATGCTGACACTGCTGGGCCTGTCGATGGTTGCCGTGCTCTCGGGCCGTGACCTGTTCAAAGGGCTGGCCGCATGCGGGCTGGGCCTGTTGGTCGGTGCCACAGGAATGGCCCCGGCGACTGGCGAGTTTCGACTGAATTATGGTCTCGATTACCTCTACGATGGCTTGCCGCTAGTGGTGGTCGGCCTTGGTATCTTCGCGTTACCCGAAATCATCGATCTACTGACACAGCGAGGTGCCATAGCCAGTGAGCCTTGCCGGCTCGGCGCGGGGTGGCGCCAGGGGTTTCGCGATGTACGTCGGGAAAAAGGCCTGGTCGCCCGTTGTGCGGGGATTGGTAGTCTGATCGGTACCATCCCGGGGCTAGCCGGTTCGGTAGTCGATTGGATGACCTATGGCCATGCGGTACAGAGCGCCAAGGATAAGAGTGAGTTCGGCCAAGGCGACATTCGTGGCGTGATCGCCCCGGAATCGGCCAACAACGCCACAGCTGGTGCGGCGATGGTGCCAACACTCCTGTTTGGCGTACCGGGCTCCGGCAGCGCGGCGGTGTTCCTCGGTGGGCTTTTATTGCTCGGCCTGCAACCGGGTATCGGCATGATCGAGACCCATCTCGACCTGACCTACACCATCATCTGGTCGCTGGCACTAGCCAACATCATTGGCGCAGGACTTTGCCTGGGGCTCGCTGGACCGGTCGCCAGTCTTACACGGGTACGCTTTACCATCCTCGCCCCACTGATCACTATTCTTATTTTGTTTGCCGCCTATCAGGCGACCCGTGCCACAGGCGATCTGGTCGCTCTGGCCGCTGTCGGCGCCATTGGCGTGCTGTTCAAGAAGGCCAACTGGTCGCGTCCAGCGTTCTTGATCGGCTTCGTGCTGGCTCCCGGTGCCGAAACGTATTTCTACCAGGCGCTACAGTTTCAGGGCAGCGCGGCCTTTGCCCGTCCCGGTGTGCTGATTATCGGCGCGTTGATCCTGGCGGCGCTGTTTATCCCGGCCCTCAAGGCACTGTGGCAGAAACATCGGCAGACAAAAAAGGGTGGTGGTGAGGCCGCTGATACCGAGGCGACCGCCCCAGCCGAGCCGGCACGCGCCACATTGGGCGGCGTGGATATATTGCTGCTAGCCGGGTTGCTGGGTCTGGCTGCGTTCGCCTGGAGCGACGTCGCAGGCCTGTCGCTATTGGGCAGCGTGTTTCCCAAACTGGCTATCGCCATCATGGCATTGGGCTGTCTTGCCGAAATCGCACGGCACCTGATGCGCCGTCCACAATGGCAGCGCCAGGCGTGTCGTGAGGAACTGATCTGGCTGGCGGGTTTCTGCACGCTGATCGCGACCATCCTCGGCCTGGGCTTCATCAGCACCGCTGCGCTGTTCTGCCTGGTGTTTCTGCTGGGTATCGCCCGGCTGAAGTTATGGACGGCAGCGGGTATGGCTGTTGGCGTGGTCGCCTTTCTTGTCGGCATGGCCCATTTCCTGACCCTCACCTATCCAAGCGGTGTCCTCGACCCTTGGCTGTTCAGCTAAACCCACTATAACTTCAGCTCCATACTCAAGGAGTAGTGGCAGTATCGGGTGTAGGGGCGGATATTACGTGGCGATAGGGGAGAAGTAACCAGAGGAGATCAGAGGCGGCCCGGTCGGGCCGTCGCTATTGGCCAGGAGCGGTCGTTTGGCCAGAGCAGATATAACGCCCGCCATAAACGGCGCGAGGTACGAGCGTCCGGCGACCGAAGGGAGCGAATTTAATGGCATGGTTATGTGCTCTGCTACGCAGCGACAAGCTTCTTGACCCTAAGGTCTTTACGGTGTTGCTCAGCGTGCCAAAGCTCATATTGAGACTGCTGGGTTAGCCAGCTCTCCGATGAGGTATTAAAAGCGATAGAAAGCCTAATTGCCATTTCCGGGCTAATACCGGCTTTGCCGTTCAGAACAGCGCTTAACGTTTTCCGGCTGACCCCGAGCGCTTCCGCAGCTGCTGTAACAGACAGACCAAGGGGCTCTAGGCAAAGCTCTCGTATGACTTCACCAGGATGGGGCGGGTTGTGCATCAACATAGGAATACCTCAGTGATAATCTTCGTAATTCACTATCTCGGCGTCTCCATCCTCAAAGCGAAATGTCACGCGCCAGTTACCGCTTACCGTCACCGACCAGATTCTTGACCGATTGCCGGAAAGCTCATGGAGCCTAAGGCCCGGCAAGTCCATATCGTTGGCGCCGGAAGCCGCATTAAGTCTACCGAGAATAAGCTGAAGCCTCTTTGCATGAGCGGCCTGGATCCCTGCAGTGCTGCCGGACTTGAAGAACTTGGCCAAGCCCTTGTGTTTGAAGCTTCGTATCATTCCTTAAATGTAACCTGTAACGTACTGGGTGTCAATTTGCGTAACGCCAATATTAAGCGGGGCCCGACTAGGGCGTCCGGTGGACGGCCGCAAGGCCGCAAGGCCGGGAACGAACTTATGACTGGGTTATAGCTCCCTTGCCTTGGAAAACCACACGCTTTGTCTTGTCAGCCAAGCCTGGCGTGGCTGTGTGACTGTAACCTCTCCAACCCACTGATCCGAACCACCTCCCTCGTCACCGCCTCGTCGAGCATGCCGCGCCCGGTTTCCACCAGGGTCAGCCAGTGCCTGGCGCGTGTTATGCCCGTGTAGACCAGTTCTCTAGTCAGGATCGGGTTGGGCGCATCGGGCAGCAGCAGCGCGGTGTGAGTGAATTCCGAGCCTTGGGACTTGTGCACAGTCATGGCGAACACGGTTTCCACCGCCTGCAGGCGGCTGGGCAGTACCCACTTGATGGGCTTGTCGGCATTGGCGGTGGGGAAGGCGACGCGCAACACGTTTCTGCCCGGTTCTTGCGGGTGCGGCTGGGCGAGGGTGATGCCGATGTCGCCGTTCATCAGGCCCAGGCCGTAGTCGTTGCGGGTGACGAGCACCGGGCGGCCAAGATACCAGCCGCGTTCGAGCTCCCGGTCGTTGGCGCTGATCAGATTCTCGCGGCGCAGCGCCTTGCCGATGCGCAGGTTCAGGCCTTCCACGCCCCACGGGCCCTTGCGCAGCGCGCATAGGAGCTGGAAGCGGTTGTGCGCCTCAAGCACGGCCAGCGCCCAGGTATCAAACGCCTCACGCTGTGCCTGTGGGTCGCTGCCGGCCGGGGGGCGCTGTCGCTTGAGCACCTCGAGATAGTGGCGGTAGCCGGTGGGTGGGGCGAGTTCGTTGCCGCGGTGCTGCCGGCCCGTGCCCCGGTTGACGAAGCCGGCCGGGTTGCCGTCGACCACCAGCCGCTCGAAGGCCGGGTCGTCGGCATCCGCCAGGGCGAGGCGGGCAATATCGGCGTAAGCGCTCCGGAATACTTCGCGGATGGCGTGCTTCTTGTCCCGGGGCTGATGATCGCCGGTCAGCGGGGCGTTGACGGCCTGGGCGAGCTGACCGATGCCGCTGGTGGCATCGAAGCGATGGCTGACGCGCAGCATGGCGATGGCCTGGTCGAGCGGCTGGCCGTTCGCATCCCGGTACTCGTGGGGAACCGGCGCGTCACAGACGCGCTCGAGCCACTGGCAGGTCGCCGGGCTGTAGTGGCCGCCTTCGGCTCGCTGGCACAGATCGCCGAGCACCGCGCCGGCTTCCACCGAGGCGAGCTGGTCCTTGTCGCCGAGCAGGATCAGCCGCGCTCGCGGCGGCAGGGCGCCGAGCACGGCGGCCATCATCTCGATGTCGACCATCGAGGCTTCGTCGATCACTAGCACGTCCAGCGCCAGCGGGTTGCCGGTGTGGTGGCGGAAGTGGCGCGTGTCGGGCCGCGAGCCGAGCAGGCGGTGCAGCGTCGTCACCTCGGTGGGAATCTGCCGCTTGAGCGCCTCGGGGTCGTCGCTGACGCCGTCGAGTCTCAAGCCGCCGACCTGCCCGGCGATCGACTCGTTGAGCCGCGCGGCGGCCTTGCCGGTGGGCGCGGCTAGACGAATGCGCAGCGCGCGCTGGGTGTGGGCGAGCTGTTGCGATTGCAGCAGGGCGAGCAGCTTGACCACGGTGGTGGTCTTGCCGGTGCCGGGGCCGCCGGTGATCACCGCGAAGTGCGCGCGGGCGGCCAGGGCGCAGGCGATCTTCTGCCAGTCGGGGCCGGGCGCTCGGATGTCGCCGGGGAACAGTGCGTCCAGGGCCTGGCGAAGTTGGGCGGCCGATGCATCGCGAACGAGTTCGCTCCCACGGCTGGCAGCGGGCTGGGAGTCTGGGTGGTGGCCTGGTTTTGTGGGAGGGAACTTGTTCCCGATGGGGTCGTGAGCCGAGCCACCGGCATCGGACTCGTTCGCCGCGAGCTTGGCGCTTATCTGGCGGCGAATGTCCTGTTCGTACTGCCAGTAGCGGCGCAGGTAGAGCCGGGCGCTGCCGGGGCCGTCGAGCCTGACCAGCGGCGTGTTGCCGGAATGGTCGTCGCGGCCGTCGGCGACCAGTAGCGGGTGGTCGAGCGCGGCGCGCCAGCGTTCCAGTTCGAGCCCTTCCAGCACCTGGCTGGGCAGTGGCGGCGGGTCGCTGAGGTCGTCGCCTTCCGGCGGTAGCGAGAGCGCCAGGTTGGGCGCGGCCAGGGTCTGGGCAAGATCCAGGCAAACATGGCCGCGTCCGAGCTGATGGCTGGCCAGCGCGGCGGCGAGCAGCAGCAGGGGCGAGTCGTCGCTCACTTCGCGATGCAGAAACACCGCCAGGGCACGGTCCAGCGCGCGCAGCCAGCCGCGCTCCACCCAGCGGTCGAGCAGGGCGAGCAGCGCGTCGATGTCTTGCAGCGCCGGGTTCGGGGCCGTGCCGTCTGTAGCGCTGGCCACGTCGGCCGTTTCGTCTTCGGCGGTTGGCGGGGCCTCGCTCGCTTCGCCCGGCTCGGCCTGGACGAGCGGGTCTTCGTCCAGGTCCTCAAACAGGTCGGGGGTGGCGTCGTGCTTGCCTTTACCTTGTTTGTCTTTACCAGGCGCGCGCTTGGTCATGCCGGCGTCTCCGTGTCGGTCGGCGCTCGCTCGGCGGCCGTGTGGTCGTGGCCCCGGAACAGCGCGTCCATTGCCTCGATCAGCTCACGGGGCGGGCGCTCGGCATACACGCCGTGGCCCTCGGCGTTGGTTCCGCGCAGGAACACGGTCAGCGAGCCACCGATATGGCGGTCATAGTCGTAATCCGGCAGGCGCGATCCGAGTAGCCGGTGCAGGGCGAGCAGGTAGAGCGCGAACTGCAGGTCGTAGCGCTTCTCGGCCACCGCCAGGCGCATCGCCTCGGGGCTGTAGGCGGCGTCGTCCGGGCCCAGGTGATTGGATTTCCAGTCGGCGACGTAATAGCGCCCCTCGCACTCGAACACCAGATCGATGAAGCCCTTGAGCATGCCGTTGAGCGTATCGGGGTCGAGGGGCGAGCGCGGAGTGCCAGCGAGTGTGTGAGCGCTTACGAGGGCGTCCAGGCGACGGGTGTCGACGCGGCTGGCGGCGAACCAGAATTCCATCTCGACCTGGTAGGTGGCCAGCGAATCGAGCCTGAACGTTGCCGCCGTCTGGCCCGGCGCGGGCAGCGGCAGCGTGGTGGTCAGCAGCGCGCCGAACCATTCGTGCAGGGTGGGCAGCCATTGCGACCAGCCGCGCAGGTTTAGGCGCCGCGCCAGGGCGTCCTCCCGGGCGGCGGGGTCGGCGGCCACCCTGGCGAAGCCCTGCCCGCCGGCCCATTCGAGTATGCCGTGCAAAAAAGTCCCGGGCCCCGGGCCTCTTGGAAACCGATGCAAGGAACGATCTGCGCGCGGCCATACGGCGTTACTCTCTCGCTCGAACTGCTCATTTACCGGCATGTAAACTCCGCTTTCTCGCGAGAGAGTGCCTTGTCTGGCCGTCGCTCGATGGCGTTCCTCAAGGAATGGCGACCTGTCACGAGGTTCTTCGATCACTTCCAGCGCGGTGGATTCCAGCGCGCTGGCCGGTTCGGGCAGCGTCGCACCCTCGACCGGACTGATGGATGCGATATCGGCAGGCGCCATGGGCGGGGCGCTGTGGAGAGTGTCAGCGCTTACTGGGGCGGGCTCGATTGCACCCGCCGCCGCGCCGTCGGCGGAGATGCGCAGCGCCGAGTAGCTGGCGATCCACCAGTGCTCGCGGGCGGGCCGCGTGGGGGTGGGCGCCTCGCCGAGGGCGTCATCGACGCCGGCCAGCTCGACGACGCGGGCATGGGCCGGCGGCGCCGGCTCGATCTGGATGTTCGGACAGGCATCGTCGCCGAGGCCCTTGAGCCGAGCCAGCGCGGCGTCGAAGCCGGCCGGGTCGATGGGGTTGCCATTGTCGAGCAGCTGGCCGATGGCGCTGCCTTCCAGACCCTTGAGCGGCGCCATGCCCAGCCAGGTGGCGTGCCGCGCGCGGGTCAGGGCGACGTAGAGCTTGCGCAGGTCCTCGCCCAGGCGCTCGCGGTCGACGATGGCCAGCATCTCGTCATCGGCCTCCAGGGTGATATGCAGCCGGCCCTCGGCGTCGTGCCAGCGCAGCGGCGAATCGTCCTTCCTGGTCGGGCGGTGGCCGCAGATGAACGGCAGGAACACCAGCGGATACTCCAGCCCCTTGGACTTGTGGATGGTGATGACCTGCACCAGATCGGCGTCGCTTTCCAGGCGCAGCTTGTGGGCGTCGCCCTGGCCTGCGGGGCGGGCGATGGACTCGGCCAGAAAGCGAATCAGCGCGTGCTCGCCGTCGAGTTCCTGGCTGGCCTGCTGCAGCAGCTCGCCGAGGTGTAATAAATCGGTAAGTAGGCGCTCGCCCTCGCTGGCCGGGCCGCCTTCGAGTAGCCGCGTGGCGATCTCGAAGTCGTTGATCAGCCGGCGTACCAAGGGCAGCACGCCCTGGTTGCGCCACAGCCGATGATAGTCGCGAAACTGCATGACCCGGCCTTCCCAGGCCAGCTCATCATGTCCTTGTGAAGAGCCAAGGTCGTTCAGTTCGGCGAGGCTTAGCCCCAGGGCGGGCATCGCCAGGGCGGTGTGCAGCTTGCGGGCGTCGTCGGGCTCGGCGCAGGCGTGCAGCCAGGCTTCCAGTTGCGAGGCCATGGATGATGCGAACACCTTGTCCTTGTCGGAAAGGTAGACGCTCTTCACCCCGCGCCGCGCCAGCGCCTGGCGGATCGCCCGCGCCTCGCCCAGGCCGTTGACCAGCACCGCCATGTCGGAGGGCCTGAGCGGCTTGAAGGCGTGTTTGTCCCCACCCTGGAAACCGGCGCGGTTACTATTCATAAACCCGGCACGGCCGTTTTCCATAAACCCGGCGCGGCCGCTTTCCATAAACCCGGCGCGGCCGCTTTGGCCCTGCTCCAGCAGCTCGACCATGTGCGAGGCGCAGCGCTCGGCCATCTCGCCGTGGTAGGCGGTCTTGGACAGCGGCTCGTCGCAGTCGAGCCGCCACAGCGTCATGGCGGGCAGCGGCCGGCCGTCCACGGTGAGCGCGTCCTTGCGGCCCTTGGCATCGACGCCGATAAAAGGCACTGGATTGCCACCGTCGCGTTCCTTGAACAGGAACGCCCCGGGCGGGTGGCTTTCGGCATGCGCGAAGCAGCGATTGACCGCCGCGACCATCTCGGTGCTGGAGCGGAAGTTGGTGCCCAGGGTGACGTGGCGGCCCTGGGTATCGCGGCGCGCGCGCAGGTAGGTGTGGATGTCGGCGCCCCGGAAGGCGTAGATCGCCTGCTTGGGATCGCCGATCAGGAACACCCCCCGGGTTTCAGAAGAGCCGCGGCGATTCTCGCGGATACGATAGACGCAGTCGAAGATGCGGTACTGCACCGGGTCGGTGTCCTGGAACTCGTCGACCAGCGCCACCGGGAACTGGCGGCGGATCTGCGCGCCCAGCGCCTCGCAGTTGGGGCCGGCCAGGGCGCGGTCGAGGTGGGTCAGCAATTCGTTGGGGCCCATCTCGGCGCGCCGCTGCTGCTCGCGGTCGAGTCGTTGGCGGCACCAGTGCACGGCATGGGTGAGCAGGTCGGCGTAGGGGTCGGGCAGGGCCCGCAGCTCGCCCTGCAGCGCCTCCAGCGCGGCCAGCGCCGGGTGATCCGGCGGTTCGCCCTCGAGCCAGATCGCGGCCATGCCGTCCGGGGTCAGGCGTTTGTAGGCGGCGTCGGTCAGCCCTGGCCAGGTGGCCTCGCCCTGGCACCATTCGCGCAGCGCGCCGAACCAGTTGGCGCGGCTTCTGGCGTTGAAGCTCTGGCCCTTGAAGGCCTTCTGCCTGGCGGCGTTCTCGAACAGCGTCTCGCACTCGTCGAGCCAGGCCGGCCACGGCGCCTTGAGCTCCGCCAGGCGCCGGGCGGCCTCGTGCTGGGCGCGGGAGACGGCCTCGGCGGGTGGCGGGGCGTCCTTGGGCAGTGCCGCGCATTCGGGCATCAGGTCGCGCACCGCCTGGTGCAGCGCCTCGGGGGCGTCCCAGTGGCGCACCACGCTGGCCAGCGCCTCGCCGTCCAGCGCGTAGTAGAAGTTGCGCCAGTAATCGCGCACCACCTCGAGCTCCAGCTCGGTCTGGTCGTTTTCCAGGTCGAGCGAGAACAGGCTGCCGCTGTCGAAGGCGTGTTCGCGCAGCATGCGATAGCACCAGCTATGGATGGTCGAGACGGCGGCCTCGTCCATCCACTCGGCGGCGAGCTGCAGACGCCGCGCGCAGGCCGGCCAGACGGCCGGGTCGTACTGGTCGCGCAGGGCGAGAAGCAGCGGGTCATTTGCGACAGCGGTGCCGGGGGCAGGTTGGAGCGAGGGTCTTTTTCCAGGGATGGAAAAAGTAGCGCCCACGGATGGGTTTACAGCGCCCTCGCGCAGGCCTGTCTCCGGAGCCGAATCGTCGTCAGACATTTCTGCTAAAAAAACCCCCGCCGCCTCGACCAGCCGCGCGCGAATCCGTTCGCGCAGCTCCTGGGTGGCGGCGTTGGTGAACGTCACCACCAGAATCTCGGGCGGGGTCAGCGGGCGCTCGAAGGCGGCCTGGTCGTCGTCGTGACGCGCGCCGAGCACCAGGCGCACGTAGAGCAGGGCGATGGTGAAGGTCTTGCCGGTGCCGGCGCTGGCTTCTATCAACCGGCTCCCATGTAAAGGGAAGCTGAGTGGATCGAGCTGCGTGACGTCGCTCATGGCTGGCTCCCCGCTTTGCCGCCTTTTTCCGGCTTGCCCCGCTGCTGCTGGTCTCCCTTGACGGCGCGGTGCACCGGGGCCAGCAACCGCTCGGTGAGTTCGGCGAAGCCGAAGGCGTCGCGGCGGTGATCGTGCAGCGCGGCGAAGCTCGGCCAGCGGTGGGCGAGATACAGGTTGCGGTCGATTTCGCCGGCGTTGTAGCCGTCGCCCTCGTACTGCTTGCGCGCGGCCTGCCAGGCGTCGCCGTCGCGCTCGCTGTCCGGCGTGTTTTGTGAAGAGCCAAGTTTACTGAGCCAGACGAAGGCGCTGCCGCTGGCCAGCGGCAACGGCTCGCGCATGCCGGCTTGCCAGGCGGTGATCAGCTCGACGAGGTGGGCGCGGGCAGTGGCGGGCTCGAGCGGCGGCAGGGTGATGTGCCCGGCCTTGGAGAGCAGCCGCGTGGTCATCGGCTGGCCATCCAGATGGCCCGATAGATGCGCGACCCACGGGCGCAGGATGTGATGCCAGTGATACCTGCCTTTCTTGATCAGGCTGCTGCTGGTCAGCACCAGGCGGCAGCGCTCGCCGTCGGCGTTCAGCCGCAGCCCGTCCAGCCAGTCTTCCAGCGGCGCCGCGCCGGGAACGTCGAGCAGCACCGCCTCGGGCTCGTCGATGGCGTGGGGCCAGGCCTCGAGCGCGGCTGCGTAGGCGTCGAACAGCGCCTCCATCGGCTCGACGAGTTGCTCGCGCATGCGGTTTCCGAACGCGCCCATCGCCAGCACGCCCTGGCCCTGCAGGCGTTCGAGTGCCTGGTGCATGGCCGGCAGCCGTGGCTGGCCGTCGTCCACGGCGCGGCGCTGTACCTGGATCAACTCATCCTGCAACTGCCAGTTGGTGAGCCCGTCGAGGGCGAAGGGCTCATGGTCGAGGCTGACCAGGTCCTCGCGCTCGAGAGTGACCTTGAGCCGGGTGGTGAAGAAGGCCCGCGCCGGGTCGCGCAGGAAATTACCGAGCTGGGCCAGCGTCAGCGGCGTGTCCTGCTCGAACGGCCGCAAAGCTACTGCGCTCGACGATGCATCGTTAAAGCCCTTCTCAAACTGCTCATTTACGACTTGTAAACTCCGCGTTCTCGGCGGGCTTTGCCTTGTCTCGTCTTCGCTCGAGACGCTTTGGCGTTGTTCGAGATTGGGACCTAGCTCGGTTGGGTGCACCGCGCGCCATTCGTGGGCGTAGGTGATCAGCCGGCGCTGGCCGACGCTGCGCCCGGCCAGCGCCGCCGGGGTCGGGAAGTAGACGCGGCTGAACGGTTGCAGCGGGTGCTCGCTGGTCAGCGCGTCCAGCAGCGCTTCGTCGTGGGCGGAGCGCCAGCCGGCACGCAGATGATCGCGCAGTTGGCCGACCAGCACCGAGGGCGGTTTCTCGCTGTTGTCGACGATGCTGCGGCCCACCCAACTGACGTAGAGCTGGTCGCGGGCCGAGAGCAGCGCCTCGAGGAACAGGTAGCGGTCGTCCTCGCGGCGCGAGCGGTCGCCGGGGCGGTAGTCGCCGTTCATCAGGTCGAAGTCCATCGGCGGATGGCTGCGCGGGTAGTCGCCGTCGTTCATGCCCAGCAGGCAGACGCGCTTGAAGGGGATCGCGCGCATCGGCATCAGCGTGGCGAAGTTGACCGCTCCGGCCATGAAGCGCTGCGACAGGCTGTGTTCATCGATCTGCCCGAGCCAGTGTTCGCGCACCACGGAAAGCGGCAGCTCGCGGGTCAGTCCGGCTTCCTCGGCGCTTTCCTGCCAGGCCTGCAGGGCCAGTTCGAGCTGGGCCAGCATCAGGCTGTCCTGGGCGTCGTCGCCGCTGAAGCTCTCCTCGAGCAGCGTGCGCAGCCGCTGCACCCAGCCGTTGACGTCGGTGGGCTCGCGCAGCGCGTGCCACTGGCGCTCGAGGGTTTCCAGCAGGCTGGCCAGCGGCCCGGCGAGCTGCGCTTCCAGCCCGCCGATGTCGTCGAACGGTTCGATCCCCTGCCAGGGGCCGCTGGCCGCCTCGCCCACGGTGTAACCGAGCAGCAGCCGGCGCAGGCCGAAGGCCCAGGTGTTCTGCTCCATGCCGTGGGGCAGGTCGAGGCTTTCGCGCTGGCGGCCGTGCAGCCCCCAGCGGATGCCGGCGCCCTGAATCCAGTGGCGCAGGGTCGGCAGGTCGTCCTCTTTGAGCCCGAAGCGCTCGCGCAGCGCCGGCACGTCGATCAGGTCGAGCAGGTCGCTCACCGAGACCCGCAATTCGGGCAGGCGCAGCAGCGTTTCCAGGGCGATCAGCAGTGGCAGGCGGTGGCGGCTGCCCTGGTCGGACAGGGTGTAGGGAATGAAGCGCGGATCGCCGGGCGCGTCCTGGCGCCGCGCGTATTGGCTCTTTTCATACTGACCGAACACGGCCTGGATGTGCGGCGCATACTGGTCGATGTCCGGCACCATGACGATGATGTCGCGCGGGCGCAGTTCGGGGTCGGCGCTGAACGCGGCGAGCAGTTGATCGTGAAGGATCTCGACCTCGCGCTGCGGGCCGTGGGCGAGGTGGAAGACGATCGAGTCGTCGCTACGGGTGTCCACCGCCGGCCAGCGCTCGCGGGTCTCGTGGGGCGGGCGCAGCTCGCGGATGTCGTCCTGCAGCTGGTTGAGCAGGCGCTGCTCGCCGCGGCTGTCGACGAACGGCTCGAACAGGTCGATGCGCAGCGCCTCGGCGGCGAACAGACCCGCGTACTGCTGGCTGTCGTCGTGCTCGTCGAGCAGCCGCAGGTAGTCGCGGCCCTGCTTGCCCCAGGCGGCGAGCAGCGGCTGGGCGTGCAGGTGCAGGCCGGCCTCGCCGTCGCTATCGCCGAGCACGTCGAGCTGCGCGGGCATGCCCGGCTTGCGGCGCTGCCTCCTTCGCGCTGCCCGTAACAGATCCTTGTGCTCGATGATGTCGGCCCAGTAGTGCTGGCAGGGGTTGTGTACGCACAGCACCACCTGGCAGCAGCGGGCGATGACCGCCAGCGCCTCGAGCGACTGCTGGGGCAGCGACGAGATGCCAAACACCATCACCCGGCGCGGCAGCCCGGGCGGACGGGCGTCGCAATCCAGATGACGCGCCGCCTCCAGGAAGCGCCGATGCACCATGGCGCGGCTGGAGGCGACGCCGTCGTCGCCGACATCCTCGATCAGCGCCCGCCAAAGCGCCGGCTGCCAGCACTGGCTTTCGTCCAGCGCCCGGTACTCGCCGCGGGCGGTGATCAGCACGTCCTCGCCGCGGCTCCAGGCGTCCAGCCAGTCGGCGCGGTAGACCTGGTACTGATCGAACAGGTCGGCCAGGCGCTCGGCGAGCTGGTGGTGCTTGCGCAGGTCGTCGTCGCCGTCGAGGAACTGGCGCAGCGGGGCGAAGACATCGCGCGCCATCAGCTCCGGCAGCAATCGCCACAACCGCCACACCAGGCGCGACTTGTCGAACGGCGAGGTGGCCGGCACGGCGCCGGGGTCGTTCTCGACGTGGGTGAGCACCGCGCGATAGGCCTGCCACAGGAAACGCGCCGGCAGGGTGATGTCCAGCGCGGCGGCGATGCCGGTGCCGCCGTCGCGCTCATCGGCGGCCAGCGCCAGCTTCATCCACTGGGCGATGCCGTTGCTCTGGACCAGGATCGTCTCGTTTTCCAGCGGCGTAAGCGGGTGGCGTTTCATCCACTCCACGGCCACGCCGCGCAGGTCTTCCAGGCGGTTGCCGTGGATGGCCATGAAGCCGGGCTGGAGGTCGGGCGACGAAGCGAGGGGCATGGCGGACTTTCCTCCGTACAATTAGCCCTGCCATGGTGCCATAAATGCAGTTTTGCAGTTTTACGGATCGTGGATAGGGTGCCGGTACTAACCCAGCACCTTGCCCTCGCACCAGTAGCCCATGCTGGTGACGTAGCGCTTGGGCAGCCCGCATTCGTTGACCAGATAGCGGCGAATGCCCCGTGCCACCTTGGTTTCCGCGGCGATCCAGGCGTAGAAGGGGGCGCTGTCGTCGACGCTCGCGGCTTCCCAGAACAGGCAGTCGTCGGCCATCTCCTCGGAGGTGTCGGCACTCTCCACGTTGCCGGGCTGGCCGCCCAGGGCGCGAATTTCCTGGTTCAGGTCGAGATCGCGCACCGCACTTAGCAGCCGCTCGCCGTGGGCGCAGCCGGGGGTAGCGTCACGCGGCAACCAGCGTACCTGGGCGGTGGGCGTCAACGCCTGCTCGTCGGCGCCTTTCGGCACCTCGACCAGCGCTTGTACCAACGGGCGATCGGAACGCGTGGCGAGTTCTTCCAGAATGCCGGCCGCCGCCGGCAGGGCGGTCTCGTCGGCCACCACCAGGATGCGCCGCACTCCGCGCGGCGGCTTCCATTCGAAGCCCACCGGGTCCGTAGCGGCCACCGGGGCGGTCATCGCCAGGCGATCGCCGGGCCGGGCCTGCATCGCCCAGCGCGAGGCGGTGCCGTTGTCGCCGTGCAGCACAAACTCGACGTCAACCTCGGCGTGGGCCGGGCGCAGCTCGCGAATGGTATAGGTGCGCATCGGCGGGCGCTGGGCATCGGGCAGGGCGCGGTAGGCGCCGTACCAGTCGTGCTCTTTCTGCCTGGCGATCTCCAACAGGGCATCGAGACCGCTCTGGACGCCGGGTTCGCTATCGGCTTCAGGAGCGGGGAAGAACAGCTTGATGCGCTGGTCCGGCGCATGGGTGGCCATCTGGCCGACCTCCGGCCCGGTGAAGGTGAACCGGACCAGCGACGGGCTGATCGGGGTACGCCGGGAAAGGGTGACGTCGAAGATTCGGTAGCTTTGCTGTGCGGCCATGGCGCATTCCCCGTTGCGATCGCAGCAGGCTATCACTTCTGATAACCATTCTCAATTGACCGCTTGCCTGGTTTCCCGCCGAGGCAAAGTGACGTACCCGCCGGGAACGCCGCCATCTCCGCTCACTCCCTGGGCGGCAGCCGGCGTCGCTCGAACCGCCCGCCGAGGCGCGCCTGGCCGAACAGTCGCCCGCCCAGGCGGTAGAGCAGATACAGAAAGCCCAGCGGAAACAGCACCGTCTGGGTGATGAAGATCATCGTCAGGTCGACGACCTTGTCGGTGATCGCGTCGAAGCCGTCGACCACGCTCGCTACCGGGTTGCCGACCAGGTTGTCCAGGCTGCCCTTGAGCTGCTGCCACCAGCTCTGGGCGTCCTGCTGACCGGCGATCCGCTCGTCGGCGATCTCCGCCAGGCGCTCCTCGGTGGTTTCCAGCTGGCTCATGGTGGCCTGGCGCGGCTCGTCGAGGAACGCCTCGCTGGCCAGGCCGCTGGCCAGCGCCACCAGCAGCACCGCGAAGCGCAGGAACACGCAGGCGAGCGCCAGCTTGAGCGCGACCGCCTGCCCGACCCGCGCGCGCAGCGCCACCAGTACCGCGGCCAGTATACAAGCGCCGCTGACCAGCGCCTTGATGACGACGTTGGCTGAAATGCCCAGCAGCAGCTTCTGCAGGGCCAGCGAGCCGGTGGCGGCGAACATCACCCATGAGAAGCGCTCGATCATGTCGTTGGCCGGGTCGAGCGCTTCGCCGACCGAGATCTGGAATACTTGCAGGTCGACGGTCGAGGACTGCAGTACCGAGATGGTGGCGTTGAGCCCCCGGGCGATGGCGAAGGCGGCGAAGGCGTTGCCGAGCGCATCGTCGAGGGTGGCCAGCGCCCAAAACTGCGGCGCCTCGAGCCAGGCGAGGGCGGCCAACAACAGCAGGCTGGCTGCCAGCCAGAAAGAACGTGTCATCGTGAATGGCCTCTCGGGAGCGGTCTGGCGCATTCTCCCTCAAGCCGGTGCCACTGTCAGGTACCTGTATTGCCAGGCATAACGATGACTGACTGAGGGAGCTAGCCTGAATATTGCACCATTGGCGCGAGTTCGGCCTGCTGAGTGATCAGGCCAGCTCTTCATGCTGGATTCAGCAAGAATCGGTCACGTTTTGATCAATTACCCAGCGTCGAGACACA
>NZ_JAIRBP010000043.1:0-21981 GCF_021151495.1 Halomonas sp. IOP_31
TGTGTCTCGACGCTGGGTAATTGATCAAAACGTGACCGATTCTTGCTGAATCCAGCATGAAGAGCTGGCCTGATCACTCAGCAGGCCGAACTCGCGCCAATGGTGCAATATTCAGGCTAGCCATGCCATGCAGTTTAGGCAAACCCGCGCGTGTAAAAAAAAGCAACAAGCAATCGTGAGCTTCGCCGGTCTGGATTGAGGGTGCCAATGGGCCAGCGCGGCTTGATGATTCAACCCTAACTTATCCGCAACGGTACGCTCATGCGGCTCCATTGGCGGTGATGGTTTCGTAGCATGGATCAACGCTTGTTTGCGGACCCTCTTTTGGCATCATCGAGCGGCCGTCCATGGACGGTTGCTACCCAAGCGGTACATACGCTGGCGGCGAGGGGCGACGTTCGTTCAATCGCGGCGTCGCGCACGCGGATGGGCGGCATCGTAGACCCCGGCCAGCTGTTGCCAATCCAGGTGGGTATAGACCTGGGTGGTCGACAGATGGGCATGGCCGAGCAGTTCCTGTACGGCGCGCAGGTCCTGGCTGGACTCCAGCAGATGGCTGGCGAAGGAGTGACGCAGGCGGTGCGGGTGAAGATGTTCGGGCAGGCCGCGCTCAATGGCGAGCCGGGCCAGGCGTTGCTGAATGGCGCGGTGGCCGAGTCGCGTGCCGCGGCTTGCGACGAACAGCGCCGGCTCGTCGTTACCGGCTAGGCTGTGGCGCGCCGTCAGCCAGCTATCGAGCGCCTGACGAGCGCGCCGGCCGACGGGCAGCTGGCGCGGCTTGCCACCCTTGCCGACGACCCGCACGCGCTGGCCGTCGAGGTGCGCCAGGTCCAGCGCGGCGAGCTCGGCCAGGCGCAGCCCGCAGGAGTACAACAATTCGCACATCGCCTGATCGCGTAGCGCCAGCGGCTCGCCGTCATGGGGCGTGTCCAGGAAGCGCGCCAGCTGATCGACGTCGACGGGACGCGGCAGGTGCCGGGGCGTGCGCGGCGAGGGCGCCAGGCGCACCGGGTTGTGCGCGAGCACGCCGCGCTGGACCAGATGCTCGGCGAAGCTCGACAGCGCCGCGCGGCGGCGCGCCAAGCTGCGCGCGGCCAGCCCGCGGCTGCGTTCGCCGCCCAGGAAGCGGCGCACCTCGGCGACATCGAGCGCGGCCCAACCGGCGAGTTCCCGGGCGCGGGCAAAGCGCAGCAGCGCGGCGGTATCGCGGCGATAGGCGTCGACGGTCGCCGGGCTGGCGTGCTGCGCGAGCCCGGCGAGGAAGGCCTCGATCTCGGCCGTCAGGCGCTCACAGGCGTCCGGCATGGCGCATCATCAGGCGGGCGACGACTTCGCCGAGGTATTCGGTGAACAGCGTGTCGAGGCTGGCGCGGAAGTAGTCGCCGTCGTGGCTGGCGAGGATCAGGTAGCCTATCGGCTCGCCCAGGGTCAGCCGAGTCAGCGCACAGGAGCCGGCCTGCTTGGGCGGTTCGCTGTGCGGCAGCAGACGTTGCCAGTCCTTGCGCGACAGTCGCCGGCAACGGCTGGCGCGGCCATCGAGCAGCGCGCCCAGGCGGGTGCCGCTGTTCTCGTCGAGCACGAAGCGGGGCGGTTGCGGCGGCTGCGGCTCGATATCGGTGAGCTCCGGGGCGCACCACAGCGCCACCGCCTGGGTCTGGAAGCGCTCGGCGAGCTGAGTGGCCAGCGCCTCGCCGAGCGCGTCGCTGTCCTCGGCCTCGAGCAGTGCCAGCACCAATTCGCGAGTGCGGCGATACTGCGACTCGTTGTAGCGCGCCGATTCGAGCAGCTGCTCGAGCCGCCATTCGGCGCCTTCGGCACGTTCGCGCAGGTCGATCACCAGTCGCTCGAGCAGCGAAATGGCGCCGTGCGACTCGGGGTGCGGCACCTTGAGCTGTTGCAGCAGGCCCTCGCGGCCGATGAAGAAATCGGGATGGCGGGCCAGCCAGCGGGCGACTCGTTCGGGGTCGAGCGTCTGGCGGGATTCGGGCGCTTTCGCAGGGGGCATGGCGTCCTCTTGTCGTTCGCTCGCTGATTTCAGCTCGATGATACAGCTTGGCGGCTCAGCATAGTTGCACACGGCCATCGAAGACCCGCTCGGCGGGGCCGGTCATGATTAGCGCGGCGTCGCCACCCGGCCATTCGATGGTCAGCTGACCGCCGCGCAGGTGAACGTCGACCGGACTGTCGAGCAGCCCCTGACGAATCCCGCTGGCCACCGCGGCGCAGGCGCCGGTACCGCAGGCCAGCGTCTCGCCGGCGCCGCGCTCGAAGACCCGCAGGCGGATCTCGTGGCGCGACACGACCTGCATGAAGCCGGCGTTGACCTGGCGGGGGAAGCGCGGGTGGCGCTCGATGGCCGGCCCCAGCCGGGCCACCGGGGTGGCGTCGAGATCGTCGACCCGCAGCACCGCATGCGGGTTGCCCATCGACACCACGCCGATCTCGAGCCGTTCGCCGTCGACCTCCAGGACATGGCGGGCCAGATCGGTCTCGGCCTCGAACGGCACCGCCGCCGGGTCGAAGCGTGGCGTGCCCATGTCGACGCGGACGCGCTCGTCGTCGTCCACGCGCAGGGTCAGTGGCCCGCCCAGGGTCTCGACGCGAATCTCGCGCTTGTGGGTCAGCTGCTGGTCGCGCACGAAGCGCGCGAAACAGCGCGCGCCGTTGCCGCAGTTCTCGACTTCGCCGCCATCGGCGTTGTAGATGCGATAGCGAAAGTCCAGCTCCGGGTCGCGCGGCGGCTCGACCAGCAGCAGCTGATCGAAGCCGATGCCGAAATGGCGATCGGCCAGGCGGCGTATCTGCTCGGGCTCGAAATGCACGCGTTGGGTAACCAGATCGACCACCATGAAGTCATTGCCCAGCCCATGCATCTTGGTGAAATGCACCCGCATCAACGGCTCTCCACGGCAGTGGGCGGCAACAGCGCCTCGCCCGCCCACAGCGACTCGACGCTCTCGCGCTGGCGCACCAGGTGCAGGCGCTCGCCATCGATCATCACCTCTGCGGGCCGCGGGCGGCTGTTGTAGTTCGAGGCCATGACGAAACCGTAGGCGCCGGCCGAGCGCACCGCCAGCAGGTCGCCGGCGGCGATCGCCAGGTCGCGATCCTTGCCCAGGAAGTCGCCGGTCTCGCAGACCGGGCCGACCACGTCGTAGCGCGCCGAGTCGCGCGGCTTGCGCGTATCCACCGGCAGAATCATTTGCCAGGCCTGGTACAGCGACGGGCGGATCAAATCGTTCATTCCGGCGTCGATCACCGCGAAGTTCTTCTCCTCGCCGGGTTTTAAGTACTCCACGCGGGTCAGCAGTACCCCGGCGTTGGCGGCGATTGAGCGGCCGGGTTCGAACAGCAGGGTCAGCTTGCGCTGGCTGTCCCACTGGGCGAGCCGTTCAAGCAGCGCGCGGGCATAGTCGTAAGGCGCCGGCGGGGTCTCGCCGTGATAGGGCACGCCGAGTCCGCCGCCGAGATCCAGGTGCTCGACATGGATGCCGCGCTCGGCAAGCCGGTCGAGCAGCAGCAGCAGGCGGTCCAGCGCCGCGATGAACGGCGCGAGCTCGGTGAGCTGCGAGCCGATATGACAGTCGATGCCGACCACCTCGAGGTGCGCGAACTCGGCGGCCCGGGCATAGATGTCGAAGGCCTGGTCGACGGGAATGCCGAACTTGTTGGCCTTGAGCCCGGTGGAGATGTACGGATGGGTGCGCGCGTCGACGTCGGGGTTGACGCGCAGCGAGACCCGTGCGGTCTCGCGGCATTCGCCGGCCACCTGGTCAAGGCGCTCGAGCTCGGCCAACGATTCGACATTGAAGCACTTGATGCCCACTTCCAGCGCCCGGGCCATCTCGTGGCGCTGCTTGGCGACTCCCGAGAACACCACCTTGGCGGGATCGCCGCCGGCGGCCAGCACGCGTTCGAGTTCACCCACCGAGACGATGTCGAAACCGGCGCCGAGGCGCGCCAGCAGATTGAGCACCGCCAGGTTGGAGTTGGCCTTGACCGCGTAGCAGATCAGGTGCGGGTGGCCGGACAGCGCTTCGCTGTAGGCGCGGTAATGGCGCTCGAGAGTAGCCCGGGAATACACGTAGCAAGGCGTGCCGAAGCGCTCGGCGACCTGGGTCAGCGGTATGTCCTCGCCATACAGTACGCCGTCGCGGTAATCGAAATGATCCATGCTTACTCTCCGGCCTCGCTTGGGGCGGCGTTGCCGTTCGTGGTGGGGCCATCGTCGGCGCTGTCCGCATCTCCTTCCGTCTGGGGCGGCTGCGCCGGATAGACGTCGGTCGGGTCGTACTGCTCGGCGGCCTGCTCGTCGCCGGGCATGTACAGCGGGCCTTTCTGGCCGCAGCCGCTGAGCAGGGCGAGCGTGGTCAGCGCGATGGCGAGTGCGGCGATGCGAAATGCGCTCATCGGCCTTCCCCCAGCGCGGCGAGGGCATCGCGGGCGCGCTGGGCGGCGGCGCGGACCTGATCGGGCGCGGTGGCGCCGATATGGTTGCGCGCGGCCACCGAGCCCTCGAGGGTCAGCACCGCGAAGACGTCGTCCTCGATGCTCGTCGAGAAGCGCTTGAGCTCGTCGAGCGACATCTCGGAGAGATCCTTGCCCTGCTCGAGCCCATAGGCGACCGACTGGCCGACGATCTCGTGAGCGTCGCGAAAGGCCACGCCCTTGCGCACCAGGTAGTCGGCCAGGTCGGTGGCGGTGGAGAAGCCGCGGCGTGCCGCATCAAACATGTTGTCGGCCTTGGCCTCGATCGACGGGATCATGTCGGCGAAGGCGCGCAGGCAGCCCTTGACCGTGTCGAGAGTGTCGAACAGCGGCTCCTTGTCCTCCTGATTGTCCTTGTTGTAGGCCAGCGGCTGCGACTTCATCAGCGTCAAAAGGCTCATCAGGTGGCCGTAGACGCGGCCGGTCTTGCCGCGCACCAGCTCGGGCACGTCGGGGTTCTTCTTCTGCGGCATGATCGATGAGCCGGTGCAGAAGCGATCGGGCAGCTCGATGAAGGCGAACTGCGCGCTGGTCCACAGCACCAGTTCCTCGCTCATGCGCGATAGATGCATCAGCAGCAGGCTGGCGAAGGCGGTGAACTCGATGGCGAAGTCGCGATCGCTGACCGCGTCGAGCGAATTCTCGGCGGGGCGCTCGAAGCCCAGCAGCTCGGCGCTGACGTGGCGGTCGATGGGATAGGTGGTGCCGGCCAGCGCCGCGGCGCCGAGCGGCATAACGTTGACGCGCTTGCGGCAGTCGCGCAGCCGCTGATGATCGCGAGCGACCATCTCCTGCCAGGCCAGCAGGTGATGGCCGAAGGTCACCGGCTGGGCGGTCTGCAGGTGCGTGAAACCGGGCATGATGGTCTCGGCCTCGGCGTCGGCCAGCTCGATCAGGGCGCGGCGCAGGCGTGCAATCTCGGCGTCGATGGCGTCGATCTCGTCGCGCAGGTAGAGGCGGATGTCGGTGGCCACCTGATCGTTGCGCGAGCGCCCGGTGTGCAGTTTCTTGCCGGTGATGCCGATCTTTTCGGTAAGGCGGGCCTCGATGTTCATGTGTACGTCTTCGAGTGCCACCGACCAGGGAAACTCGCCGGTCTCGATCTCGCGCTCGACCTCGCTGAGCCCCTGGATGATCGCGTCGCGCTCATCCAGCGTCAGTACGTCGACGCGGGCCAGCATGGTGGCATGGGCGATCGACCCGCGGATGTCGTGGTGATAGAGGCGACGATCGAAATTCACCGAGGCGGTGAACTGCTCGACGAAGGCATCGGTGGGTTCGCTGAAGCGGCCACCCCAGGACTGGTTGGTATGCTGGCTCATCGGGGTTGCGGATCCTGCATGGTCACGAGAACGTTGTGCCCCGAGTGTACCAGAGTCAGCGTATCAGGCGAGCGGGCGGTCCGCCCGCGGCCCGTCGGGCGGGCGATTTTTCCTTGTCTGGCGACTGCTTTATGATGACGCCATGTGTGCCGTATACGCTGGCGATCGATTCGCCACTCTTGCTCGGTCTGCGAGCGCTGAGCCGAACATCGAACCTATTTCACCGAGCCCTTGCCGGGGCCGTGCCGGGAGAGCCCAGTACCGACTATGACGACCCTGCGAATCGCCACCCGCAAGAGCCGCCTGGCCATGTGGCAGGCCGAACACGTACGCGACCGGCTGATGGCCTTGCACACGGGGCTGAACGTGGAACTGGTGGCGATGGCCACCAAGGGCGACAAGATCCTCGATACGCCGCTGGCCAAGGTCGGCGGCAAGGGGCTGTTCGTCAAGGAGCTCGAGGACGCCATGCTCGACGGACGTGCCGATATCGCCGTGCACTCGATGAAGGACGTGCCGATGCACTTCCCCGAGGGGCTCGGCCTGTCGGTGATCCTCGAGGGCGCCGCGCCCACCGATGCGTTCGTGTCGAACCGCTATGCGACTCCCGAGCAGTTGCCCGAGGGCGCCCGGGTGGGCACCTCGAGCCTGCGCCGCGGCCTGCAGATCAGCGAAGCGCGCCCCGATCTCGAGGTGCTCAGCCTGCGCGGCAACGTCCAGACCCGGCTGGGCAAGCTCGATGCCGGCGACTTCGACGCGATCATCCTCGCCACTTCCGGGCTGCGCCGGCTGGGGCTGGATGCGCGCATCACCTACGAACTGCCTCCCGAAGTCAGCCTGCCGGCCTGCGGCCAGGGCGCGCTGGGCATCGAATGCCGTACCGACGATCCCGAGCTGCTGGCCCTGCTGGCGCCGCTCGATCACGCCGAGACCGCCACCCGGGTGCGCGCCGAACGCGCCATGAACACCCGCCTCGAAGGTGGCTGCCAGGTCCCCATCGGCGGTCACGCGATCCTCGAGGAGGGCGGGCGTACGCTGTGGCTGCGTGCCCTGGTGGGCATGCCCGACGGCTCGCGAGTGCTGCGCGCCGAGGGCCGCGGTTCGGTCAACGAGCCCGAGACCCTCGGCGTGCGAGTCGCCGAGGAATTGCTCGATCAGGGCGCCGGCGAAATTCTCGCCCAGGTCTACGGCGAGGATTGATGCGCCCACGGGTGCTGATCAGCCGCCCCGGCGAGCGCGCCGGGGTGTTGTGCCGGGCGCTGGCGGTGCGCGGCGTCGAGGTCGCAACGCTCGACGTGATGCGTCTGGAGGCGCTCGCCGAGACGCCGGCGATGCGTCAGGCCTGGCTCGACTTCGACAATTTCCAGCGGGTGGTGGTGGCCAGCCCCTTCGCCGCCCGGTGCCTGGCCGAGGGGCTCGACCGCTACTGGCCGCAACTGCCGCTGGGGCCGCGCTTCTATGCGCTGGGTGCGGGCACTGCCCAGGTCCTCAACGAGCAACTGGACGTTCGCGTGCACCTGCCGTCCAGCGAGCAGGGCAGTACCAGCGAAGCGCTGCTGGCGCTGCCCTCGCTGCAGCGCCTGAGTTCTCGGCGAGTGCTGCTGGCGGCCGGCGAGGGTGGTCGCCCATGGCTCGCCGACGAATTGACCCGACGCGGCGCGCGGCTGACCCGACTGGCGCTCTACCGGCGCCTGTTGCGTGCCCCGGAAGAAGCGGGCAAGCGGCTGCTGGCCAGCGGCGATTACGCCGCGCTGGTGGTCACCAGCGGCGAACTGCTCGAACATCTGGCAGGATGGTGTGGTGCGGATGCGTTGAACCAACCGCTAATCGTTTCCAGTCGGCGTTTGGCTACACTGGCCGACACGCTGGGCTTTCTGCGCCCCAGGGTGGCGCGAGGCGCCTCCCCGACCGCGCTGGCGACCGCGGTGGCCGAGGCCTGCGACCTGGATGGCGCCGATCATGACGATCTTGATGAAAAGGGCTAGCGACAGATGAGTAAGCAAGAGCACGATCAGGATGGACAGCGTGCGTTTTCAGGCGCGGGCAAGGACAACTCGGACGAGGCATCAAAACGCCCGGCCGCCGAAGCGGCGGAAAATGCCGACGCGACCCCCGACCGGAGCGCTTCGGCACCGTCGGATGGCGAGCGCCCCACCGCCACGTCGAAGGCCGGCGAAGGCAAGTCGAAGGCCGGTGAAGGCAAGTCGAAGGCCGGTGAAGGCAAGTCGACCATGCCATCTGACGACAAGCCCGCCGCGACGAGCGCGACCGCCACGCCGGCCGGCGGCAGCGGCTCTGGCGGCAAGCCACCCGCCGACACGTCCAAGAGGGGCGGCAAGGCCGGAGGCATCGCGCTGGCGCTGGTGATCGTGCTGGCGCTGGTCGTGCTGCTGGGCGGCTGGTGGGGCTGGCAGAAATTTCAGACCCAGCAGCAACGTCTGGCACAGGCCGAGAGCAACGCCCAGGCGATTTCCCAGCTCAAGTCGCAGCTCGGCGATGGCGACCAGCAACGTCAGCAGGCGATGCAGACGCTGCGCGACGACTTCCAGCAGTACCGTGAGGAGCTGAACGCCACCCTCGACAAGGTGCTCAAGCAGCTCGCCAGCAAGCAGCAGACCGACACCAGCGAATGGCGCCTCGCCGAGGTCGAGTACCTGTTGCGGCTGGCCAATCAGCGCCTGCAGCTCGAGCGCGACGTCAAGGGCTCGACGTCGCTGCTCAAGACTGCCGACCAGCGTCTGGCACAGATCGACAATCCAGCGCTGACGCCGGTGCGGCGCGCCACTCAGTCGGAGATCGCCGCGCTCGAATCGGTCGCTCAGGTCGACCGCACCGGGCTTTATCTGGAGCTGATGGCCCAGCAGGAGCAGCTTGCCAAGTTGCCGCTGGAGCAGGACATTCAGCAGCAGGCCGCCGAGGCCGGCGATACCTCGCCGGTGAAGGGCAGCTGGCAGCAGCAGTTGTCGCGCTTCGGTCAGGAGCTCAAGGACCTGGTGGTGGTGCGCAAGAATGACCAGGCGCTCGAGGCGCTGATGACCCCGGAACAGGAATCCTACCTGCGCCAGAACGTGCGTCTGCAGCTCGAGCAGGCCCAGCTGGCGCTGTTGCAGAGCGACGCCCAGCTCTACCAGGCGAGCCTCGAAAAGGCGCGTACGCTGATCGAGCGCTACTACGATACCGGCAATCAGGGTGTCGCCAATTTGCTCGAGCGACTGGCCACGCTGGCCGTCAAGGACGTGCGCCCCGAACTGCCGGATATCAGCGCGTCGCTTCAGAAACTGCGCGATTTCATGGAGCGTCGCCATGACGCCGGGAGCGACGCGGCATGAGAAAATTCGTCCTGATCGTCGTCTTCGGCCTGGCCGTCGGCGCGCTGTTCGGCCAGTTGATGAAGTCGCTGCCCGGTTACTGGTTGGTCCGGGTCGGCGACACCTCCTTTCAGACCTCCTTCTGGTTCGGGCTGATCCTGCTGCTGGCCGCGTTCCTGGTCCTGCACTTCCTGTTGCGGTTGCTGACGCGGCTGCGCCGCCCGGTCAGCCGGCTCAAGGTCTGGAACAGTCGCACTCGTAACCGCAACGCCATGCGGCGCACCGTGCGCGGCCTGGTGGCGCTCGCCGAGGGTCGCTGGAAGCGTGCCGAGAAATCGTTGACCAAGGCGGCCGACGACTCCAGCACGCCGCTGGTCAACTACCTGTCGGCGGCGCTGGCGGCGCATTACCAGGGGCGCTACGAACAGGCCGATAGCCTGCTCAAGCGGGCCCACTTCAGCACCGAGGGCGCCGAGACCGCGGTCGGCCTGGTGCAGGCGCAGTTGATGCTCGACCGTCAGCAGTTCGAGGAGGCGCTGGCGACACTGACGCGCCTCGAGAAGCAACTGCCCGAGCACCCCCAGGTGCTCAAGCTGCTCAAGCAGGCGTATCTCAGCGTCAACGATTGGGAGGGGCTGCGCCGCCTGATGCCGCGACTGGCTCGCCAGCAGCTGGTCGGCGACGACGAGCGCCGCGAACTCGAGCAGCGCGCCTACCGCGAGTTGATCCTGCAGGCGGCGCGACCGCCCGGCGATCTGGAGCGGGTGCGCAACCTGTGGGCGGACATGCCTGACCACCTGCGCAACGAGGTCGAGCTGGTCGCTCTGTATACCGAGGCGCTGGTGCGCGGCAAGGAGGAGGGGCTGGCCGAACGATTGCTGCGTCAGACTCTCAAGGAGCGCTGGGACAATCGTCTGGTACTGCGCTATGGGCTGCTCAATGTCGATGCCGGCCGGCAGCTGGCCTATGCCGAGAAGTGGCTGCAGGAGCGTCCCAACGACCCCGACCTGCTGCTGACCCTGGGCCGCCTGTCGTTGCGCAACGCCTATTGGGGCAAGGCGCAGGAGTACTTCGAGGCCAGTCAGCGCCAGCGCCCCAGCGGCGTGGTGTGCGCCGAGCTGGCGCGGCTGTTCGCCAATCTCGGCGAGCACAACAAGAGCCAGCTGTATTACCGCCAGAGCGTCGAGTTGCTCGACAGGTCGCTACCGGCGCTGCCACAGCCAAGCGACCAGAATCCCTAGCCGGAGCGAATGCGCTCCCGGGTTCCGCAGGTTGTGTCGAAACACGGCCTGCGAGGGCACACTGCCCACCGAAACCGGCGTATAACCTGAAGCGGGCCTTGGCGTGCCCCGGTGATCAGCGCCCGGGCTAGCCCTTGGAGCCGCCCTTGGGGTCGAGGATGCGTACCGGCTGCACGCTGTTGCGCCGCTCGTCGTCGCGTGCCTGGTTGACCCGGGTGGCGAGCTCCGGGGCGTCCTGCTCCTCGATCGGCAACTGCTCGAAGAAATCACAGGCCACGCAGTCGCGGTAGCGGATGCCGTTGGCTTCCCAGGTGCGCAGCTTGTCCATGGCCGCACAGCGCGGACAGATGGCGCCGGCGATGAAGCGTTTGGGTGTCGACATGCTTTCTCCTGTCAGGCGGCGCGGATGCCGCTGTGGCGAAGCAGCGGCTCGACGCTGGGCTCGCGGCCGCGGAACGCCTTGAACAGCTCGGCGGCGTCGCGCGAGCCGCCCTGCTCGAGGACCTCGCGGCGAAAGCGCATCCCGGTTTCGCCGTCGAACACCCCGGCCTCCTCGAAGGCGCCGTAAGCGTCGGCGGAGAGCACTTCCGCCCACTTGTAGCTGTAGTAGCCCGCCGCATAGCCGCCGGCGAAGATATGCCCGAAGCTGTTCTGGAAGCGGTTGAAGTCGGCCCGCGGCACTACCGAGTACTGGTCGCGCACCGCATCGAGCAGGTGCTGGACGTCGTCGGCGCTGGGTGCCTCGAGCTCGTGATGAAGGCGGAAGTCGAACAGCGAGAACTCGATCTGGCGCAGCATGCCCATCGCCGACTGGAAGTTCTTGGCCGCCTGCAGCCTGGCGAGCAGTTCATCGGGCAGGCGCTCGCCGGTGTCGACGTGGGCGGCGATCATGTCCAGGCCCTCGCGCTCCCAGCAGAAGTTCTCCATGAACTGGCTGGGCAGCTCCACGGCGTCCCAGGCCACGCCGTTGATCCCGGATATATCGGCGACGGTCTGGCGGGTCAGCATGTGATGCAGACCGTGGCCGAACTCGTGGAACAGCGTGGTCACCTCGTCGTGAGTGAGCAACGCCGGCTTGCCGCCCACCGGGCGGGTGAAATTGCAGGTCAGATAGGCGACCGGCAACTGCAGGCTGCCGTCCTGGCGCTCGCGGCGGACCCGGCACTCGTCCATCCAGGCCCCGCCGCGCTTGCCCTCGCGGGCGTACAGGTCGAGATAGAAGCCGGCGATCGGCGTGTCGCCTTCGCGAATCGAGTAGTAACGCACGTCGGGGTGATAACGCGGGGCCTCTGCGTCCTCTTGGAAGCGCACGCCATAGAGCCGCTCGGTGACCCGGAACAGCCCATCGATCACCTGCGGCGCGGGAAAGTAGGGGCGCAGCTGCTCCTGGGAGATGGCGTAGCGGGCCTCGCGCAGCTTTTCGCTGGCGTAGCCGACATCCCAGGGCTGCAAATCCTCGAGGCCGAGGGTCTCCTTGGCGAAGGCCTCGAGTTCGTTGAACTCTTCCTGCGCCTGGGGGTGGGCGCGCTTGGCCAGATCCGCGAGGAACTCGAGCACCTGGGCGGGGGACTCGGCCATTTTGGTCGCCAGCGAGTAGTCGGCGTAGGTGGCAAAGCCGAGCAGCCGGGCGAGTTCCTGGCGCAGCGCGAGGATCTCCTCGATCAGCGGCGCGTTGTCGTATTCACCGGCGTTGGGGCCGAGCTCCGAGGCGCGGGTGACGAAGGCGGTGTAGACCTCCTTGCGCAGCGCCCGGTCGTGGGCGTAGCTCATCACCGGGAAGAAGCTGGGGAAATCCAGGGTGATGCGATAGCCGTCGAGCTGCTTGGCTTCGGCGTTGGCCTCGAGCGTGTCCAGCGCGCTCTGGGGCAGGCCGTCGAGCGCCTCGGCGTCGGCGATGTCCTTGTGCCACGCCTGAGTGGCGTCGAGCACGTGATTGGAGAAGGTATTGGTCAGCTCGGAGAGCCGGGCCTGGATCTCGCCGTAGCGATGCTTGTCGTCGGCCGCCAGATCGACGCCGGCGAGCCGGAAGTCGCGCAGGGTATTGTCGATTGAGCGCTGCTGCGCCGGGTTCAGCTCGGCGTAGGCCGGCGAGTCCTTGAGCGCCCGGTAGGCACGGAACAGCCCCTCGTGCTGACCCAGCCAGGTGGCGTATTCGGAAAGCTTGCCGAGACACGCCTGGTAGGCGTCGCGCAGCGCCGGGCTGTTCATGGTGCCGTTCAAGTGCGATACCGGCGACCAGGCCTGCGACAGTCGGTCGTTGAGTTCCTCGATGGGCGCGGCCAGGCTCTGCCAGGTCGGCGTCTCGCAATTGGCCTGCTCGGCCAGGCGATCGATGGCGCTACGGTTCTCGTCGAGGAGCTGCTCGACTGCCGGAACCACATGATCGGGCTGAATCTCACCGAAGGGCGGCAAGGTATGCGATTCGAGCAGCGGATTGTGGGACATGACGGAACCTCGTATGAAACCGAATAATACCGGGATAGATGCGGGCACGAGCGACGGGTTTCAATGACCGGCTGCGCCATTGGCGGTCGCCGGTCGGCCTGCTAGGCTTGCGCCTTTCGCGCAGGGCGCCATAAAGGACAGGGGATCATGAACGAAACGCTGGAACGCTGGAGCTCGCGACGTGCATTCATACTCGCGGTCACCGGGGCCGCCGTGGGCCTGGGCAACATCTGGCGCTTTCCCTACATGACCGGCGAGAACGGCGGCGCGGCGTTTTTGTTGCTGTACGTGGTCTTCGTCGTGCTGCTGGGACTGCCGGTGATGATCGCCGAGATCCTCATCGGACGTGCCGGGCGGCGCAGTCCGATGCGCTCGCTGGGCCACCTGGCGCGCCAGGCCGGGGCTTCGCCGCACTGGCGCTGGCTGGGCCTGTTCGGCGTGATCACGGTGTTCTTCATCCTGTCGTTCTACTCGGTGGTCTCGGGCTGGTCGATCGAGTACCTGGTCGAGTCGGTCAACGGCGATTTCGCCGGCATGGCGCCGCAAGCGGTGGGCGCCAACTTCAACGCGTTCCTCGCCGATCCGCTGCGCATGACCTTCAACCATACGCTGTTCATGCTGCTGACCATGTCGGTGGTCGCGGCGGGCATCTCCGGCGGTCTCGAGAAGCTCAACAATCTGCTGATGCCGCTGCTCTACCTGCTGCTGATCGTGCTGGCCGGCTATGCCACCACCACCGATGGCTTCGGCACGGCGATGGCCTGGCTGTTCACCCCCGATCTCGCGGCGCTGAGCGTGTCGGTGATGCTCAACGCCATGGGCCACGCCTTCTTCACCCTGGCGGTGGGCGCCTGCGCGTTGATGGCCTACGGGGCCTACATGCCCGACGACCAGAGCCTGCCGCGGGCGGTCGGCGCCGTCGCGGTGCTCGACGTGGCGGTGGCGCTGCTGTCGGGGATCGCGATCTTCTCGGTGGTGTTCTCGCAGGGCCTGGATCCGGGCGAAGGGCCGGGGCTGATGTTCGTCACCCTGCCGATCGCCTTCGCCGAGCTGCCCGGCGGCTCGCTGTGGCTGGGGGTGTTCTTCCTGCTGCTGCTGCTGGCGACCTGGACCTCGTCGATCAACCTCGCCGAGCCGATGGTCGCCACCCTGCAGGGCTGGGGGCTCAAGCGCGGCCGCGCGGCGGCCTGCGTGGGCGTTGCGGTGTGGGCGGTAGGCCTGCTGTCGGTGTTCTCGTTCTCGTCGATGGCCGAGGTGCACTGGCTCGGTGACATGAACTTCTTCGATCTGGTGACCACCGTGCCCACTGACCTGTTCCTGCCCATCGGCGGCCTGCTGATCGCGATCTTCGCCGCCTGGGTGATGCCGCGCGACACCGCCGAGCTGGCGCTGGGCACCGGGCCGGCAGGTTTTCGCAGCTGGCAGAGGCTGGTGCGTTTCGTGTCGATCCCGCTGGTCGTGGGGGTATTGGTCTCGGGGATCTGGTGAGCCCGCTGCAACGGGCGGCGATAAGCGATAGGCTATGATGGGCCGACCGCCGAGGAGAATGCAATGACCCTACGAACCTTCCAAGGCCATACGCCGCGACTCGGCGAGCGCGTCTACATCGACCCGGCCTGCGTGGTGCTGGGCGATGTGGTGCTCGGTGACGACTGCTCGGTTTGGCCGATGGCGGTAATTCGCGGCGACATGCACCGCATTCGCATCGGTGCGCGCACCAGTGTGCAGGACGGCAGCGTGCTGCACATCACCCATGCCAGCGACTTCAATCCCGGCGGCCATCCGTTGACCATCGGCGATGACGTGACCATCGGCCACAAGGCGACCCTGCATGGCTGCACGCTGGGCGACCGGGTGCTGGTGGGCATGGGGGCGACGGTGATGGACGGCGCGGTGGTCGGGGACGAGGTGATCATCGCCGCCGGCGCGCTGGTCGCGCCGGGCAAGCGGCTCGAGAGCGGCCACGTCTACGCCGGCAACCCGGCCAAGCCGCTGCGCCCGCTCAAGGACAGCGAACGGGCATTCTTTGGCTATACCGCCGGCAATTACGTCAAGCTCAAGGATCAGTACCTGGCCGAAGGCGCATAAGATCGCGGCAAGTGATTGTTTTTCAGGACTACGCTGGGGATAATCTGGATTTATATCCAGCCTTTCTGGCAGGCGTTGCGTGGCCGACTTCCGTACCCATCTGAGTGTCGCCGTTTCCGGCGGCGCATTGCTCGCCGTGAGTGGCTGGCAGGCCGCCCTGTGGTCGCCGGCCGACGGCGCGTCGCTGGCCGCGCTGACCGCCTTCGGCGGCATCCTGCCGGACATCGACTCCGACCAGTCCCATTCCATTCGGCTGATCTTCAACCTGTTCGCACTGCTGGCGGTGGTCGCCGGCGCGCTGTGGCTACAGTCGCGGCTCAGCCCGGCCGGGCTGCTGGTTTCCTGCGGCGGGCTGTATCTCGGCGTGCGCTTCGGCGTCGGCGCGGTGTTTCGGCGCTTCACCGTGCATCGCGGCATCTGGCATTCGCTACTGGCGACCGGGCTGTGCGGGCTCGGCGTCACCGCGCTGAGTTATCAATGGCTGGCGCAGGAGGCTTGGCAAGCCTGGTCGCAGGGGCTGGCGCTGACGTTCGGCGGGGTGATCCACCTGCTGCTTGACGAGGTCTACAGCGTCGATCTGGCCGGTTCGCGGCTCAAGCGCTCGTTCGGCACCGCGCTCAAGCTGTTCGACTATCGCGAGCCGGGCAATTCGCTGGTCATGCTGATGCTGGCGGCGGGGCTGGCGCCCTGGCTGCCGCCCTGGCAGGCGCTCGCCGAGCTGGTCAGCCAGGGCGCACGGCTGTGGCGCTAGGGCGCCCATCCCCCCTCCTAGTCGCCGGCGTGGCGCAGGCGGTAGTCCTCGGCGCGCAGGTCGTATTTCTTGAGCTTGTCGTAGCAGGTCTTGCGCGGCAGTCCGAGGTGCTCGCAGACCTCGTTGACACGTCCGCCGTGATTGGCCAGCGACTGGCTGATCAGGCTCTTCTCGAACAGCTCGACCTGCTGCGGCAGGGTCATCTCGCCACTACCGCTGTCGCCGCCCTCGACCAGCCGCTCGAGGCGATAATCGTAGGTCGCGCCGAGCAGCACGAAGCGCTCGGCGAGATTGCGCAGCTCGCGCACGTTGCCGGGCCAGTCGTGGGCCATCAGCACCGAGACCCCGGCGGCGTCGAGCGGCGGCGCCTCGAGTCCGCTGCGGTTGGCAGCGACCACCGCGAAATGCTGGAACAGCAGCGGCAGGTCCTCGCGGCGCTCGCGCAGCGGCGGGATCGGCACGGTCACCACGTTGAGCCGGTAATACAGATCCTCACGGAACTCGCCGCGTTCGGCGGCGAGCTTCAGATCGGTCTTGGTCGCGGCGATGATCCGGATATCCAGCGCCACCGACTGGTTGGAGCCCAGACGCTCGATCGAGCGCTCCTGGAGTACCCGCAGCAGCCTGACCTGCAGCGCCAGTGGCATCGATTCGATCTCGTCGAGGAACACGCTGCCGCCATTGGCGTACTCGAACTTGCCGATGCGCCGCTCGACGGCGCCGGTGAAGGCGCCCTTTTCATGCCCGAACAGCTCCGATTCGATGATGCTCTCGGGCATCGCGCCGCAGTTGATGGCGACGAAGGGATGGCCGCTGCGTGCGCTGCGCTCGTGCAGCGCGCGGGCCACCAGGTCCTTGCCCACCCCGGTTTCGCCGAACAGCAACACATCGGCCTCCACTTGGCTGACGCGCTGCAGCATCGCCGAAAGTTGCTGCATGGCCGGCGTGCGCCCGATGATGCGCGGCCCCGGTGCGGCACGCTGGGCGTCGAGCTCGGCCTTGAGGCGGCGGTTCTCGAGACTCAGTCGACGCTTCTCCACGGCGCGGCGTACCACGTCGGTGAGGCGCTCGCCGGCGAATGGCTTCTCCAGAAAATCCCAGGCGCCTTCGCGCATCGCCTCCACGGCCGTGGAAATATCGCCGTGGCCGGTGATCAGGATCACCGGCAGGTCGGGGTCGCGGCGGCGCACCTCGCGTAGCAGCGCCAGGCCGTCCATGCCCGGCATGCGGATGTCGCTGACCAGCACTCCGGGATAATCAGCGCTCAGCGCGGCCAGAGCGGCTTCGGCATTGCTCGGCGTCTGCGGCCGATAGCCGGCCAGTTCGAGGGTCTGGCCGGCGGTGATGCGCAGGTGCTCTTCGTCGTCGACGATCAGTACCGGTGTGGCCTCGGACTCATGCATGGTGATCCTCTTGCGTGTGATGACGGGGCGTCGCCGGGGCCACTTCGCCGGCCGGCAGGTCGATGGTGAACAGCGCGCCGCCGGCAGCGGCATTGCAGGCCTCGAGCCGGCCGCCGAGATCCTCGACGATGCGCGCCGAGATCGACAAGCCCAGGCCCAGTCCCTTGCCGACCGGCTTGGTGGTGAAGAAGGGCTCGAAGACGCGGCCCAGGTGCGCTTCGGCGATTCCCGGGCCGCTGTCCCTGACGCCGATGCGCACATGCCCGGTGACAGTGGCGATACTCAGTTCCAGGCGTGGATCGGACGTGTCGGTCATCGCCTGCAGGGCGTTGCCGATCAGGTTGACCAATACCTGCTCGAGACGTACCGGGTCGGCATGTACCCACACCTCGTCGGCGGGCCAGTCGCGGACGATCGAGACGCCGGCACTGAGCAGTCGTGCCCGGTACAGGCGCAGGGCATAACCGAAGCCGGCCTGGACCGAGACCGCGGCCAGGCTGTCGCCGCTCTTGCGCGAGAACTGCTTGAGCTGGGCGCTGATCTCGGCCATGCGCGCGGTGAGCTCGACGATCTGCTGAAGATTGGCGTCGGCGGCATCCTCGCGGCCGCGGGCGATGAAGGCACGGGCGTTCTCGGCGTAGGCGCGGATCGCCGCCAACGGCTGGTTGAGCTCGTGATTGATGCCGGCTGCCATCTGGCCGAGCACCGCCAGCTTGGCGGCCTGGACCAGTTCGTCCTGGGTCTGGCGCAGGTCGGTCTCGGCGCGGCGGCGCTCATCGATCTCCGCGGAGAGCCGCCGGTTGGAATCGAGCAGGTCGCGGGTGCGCTCGGCGACGCGCTGTTCGAGCTGGTCGCGTGCCCGCGCCAGTGCCTGCTCCTGAGCCTTGCGCTCGCTGATGTCGAACACCGTGGCCAGCCAGCGCTGGCCGTGGGGGCTGACCAGCGCCCCGACGGTCAGCTCCAGCGGCACGCGCTGGCCACCCGGGCGCAAGGCCACGACCTCGACCGCCGGGCTGCCGGCGGTCGAGCGATGCCTGGCATCGCGACGCAGGGCATCGATGCGACGCGCATCGGCGGGGCTCAGCAGTTCGGTGAGCCGGCGCCCTTCGACCGCCGCCGGGGTGTGGCCGAACAGCGCCTGGGCGGTGGGGTTGAGGTAGGTCAACGCCTCGCGTTCGTCGAGCACCAGCAGGCCGGCGCGGGTCCGGTCGATGATCCCGCGCACCCGGGCCTGGCCTTCGGCCAGGGTGCGCCGTTCGCGGTTGGCGAACAGCTCGCGCTCGCGACGTAGCCGATAGCGCTGCCAGCCGATGCCGCCACCCAGCACCACCACACCGTACAGCCCCGCCGCGAGGAAGCCGGCCTGCCATTGGGCACTTTTCAGCGAGTCGAGGGGCTTGAGCCTGTATATCTGCCAGTTTTGTTTGGGCAAGGTACGGCTCACCGAGAGGAAGCCGCGGCCGGCCAGCGGACCGGCTTCGAAGCGCACGAGTTGCGAGCCGTCGGGCCGCGCGCTGAGTCGGTCGAGGGGGAGCGGGAGCAGTCGGGCGCCGTCGTAGCGGCGAGTCTCGCGCAGGCGCACGCGTACTTCGGGATCCAGCGGCGCGAGGCTCATCAGGCGTAGCTCCGGCTGGCTGGCCATGAACACCACGCCGTTGCCATCGCTGATCAGCAACTCGCCGTTCTGGCCGGTCCAGTTGGCCTCGAGCGGGGCGATCAACACCTTGACCACCATCACCCCGGCGACACGCGCCTGCCCGGATTTCTCGGACCACACCGGTGCGGAGAAGTAATAGCCGCGCTCGCCCGATTGAGTACCCAGACCGTAGAAGTGACCCATGCGACCTTGAATGGCGTCCTTGAAATAGGGCCGGAACCCGTAGTTCTGGCCGATGAAGCTATACGGTAGCGCCCAGTTGCTGGCCGCCAGGGTGGTGCCCTGGCGGTCGAGCAGGTAGATGTCGGAGACGTCACTGATGGCGCGGAATTTGTCGAGAATACGGTTGAGCCGGTTGACGATCTGCGCATCGTCGGGGTTGGCCAGCGCCCGGCCGACCGCTTCGCGACTGGCCAGCAGGCGCGGCAGGTAGTCGTGGCGCGACAGGTAGGCCGAGACGCCCGCGGCGGACAGCCGCAGTTCGTTCTTGGCTTCGTTGTAGAGCGAATCGAGAGCCTGGTCACGGGCTAACTGGATGGCCTGCCAGATGCACAGTGCCAGGCCCAGCGGTACCAGCAGCAGTAGCAGGCGACGCCAGTGTGCGGGAAGCCGGGTCGTCTGCATCGTCAGATGGTCCTCATTCGCTGCGCTCGGGCAGGGCGTGGCTGCGGCGCAGGGCGCGCTGGGCCCGGGTTTCGGCACGCTCCAGCTCGTAAAGGCCCTGCTCGACGAAGGCCAGGTGTTCGTGCGCCCGCGCCTGTGCCTCCTCGGCACGGCCTTCGAGAATCGCCTCGAGCAGCGCGCGGTGCTGGTTCATCAATTGCTCGCGCGAGCCGGGGCGCTCGAACAGGTGAACGAGGCTCGAGGCGATGCTCTTCTCCAGCAGGTGAAAGATGCCGCGGATGGTGTGCAGCAACAGCACGTTGTGACCGGACTCGGCGATCGCCAGGTGGAAGGCGGCGTCGGCCTTGGCTTCGCGGTACGGGTCGTCCTGCAGCGTCGGCTCGGCGTAGCAGGTCTCGAGCTCCGTGAAGCGTCGCTTGAGCAACCGCTTGTCGGCGGGGGTCGAGCGCAACGCGGCATAGTAGGCGGAGAGCCCTTCGAGGGCGTCGCGGAACTCGAGCAGGTCGAGGTGAAATTCATCATGCCGCGAGAGCATTTCAAGCAGAGGGTCGCTATAGCCGCTCTTCAGCTCGTCGTTGACGAAGGTGCCGCCGCCCTGGCGACTGTTAAGCAGGCCGCGGGCGGCGAGTTTCTGGATCGCCTCACGCAGCGAGGGCCGCGACACGCCGAAGCGCTCGGCGAGCTCGCGCTCCGGGGGCAGGCGTTGCCCCGGTGCGAGGCTGCCTTCGAGAATCATCGATTCCAGACGCTCGGTGATGACATCGGCGATGCGTGGCTGGCGAACCGGCTGATAGACCATGCGCTGCTCTCGTGATTGATGATTGATGGCCCGCAGGTAAAGGCCCGGAAAATTATCTCAGAAGATCATCTCGACCGTGCGGTTAGAATGGCTTGGCCGCCGCCTGGCTCGTTGAGGGCGATTAGTTATGCGCCACCAGAGTATAAGCGCCATCCCCGTCACGACGGCACTGGTTGACTCTTTCAAGGACTTGACCATAAGGTGCTGTTAAAGCCAATTGTAAATTGGTATTACCAATTATCCGGATGAGATGGGTACTCTCTCGGCCGCCATGAATTCTGCGGTGCCACTCATCGATAGCGCATCCACTGCACAGGGCTCGCCATGATCATTTCAGCGTCCACGGACTACCGCCAAGCCGCCAGGCGCCGCATCCCGCCGTTTCTTTTTCACTATGCCGACGGGGGCGCTTACGCCGAGTATACGCTGCAACGTAATGTCGAGGATCTCGCCGGTATCGCGTTGCGCCAGCGTGTACTGAAGGACATGTCCTCCCTGTCGCTGGAGACCGAGCTGTTCGGTGAGACCCTGGCCATGCCCGTTGCTCTGGCGCCGGTGGGACTGGCGGGCATGTACGCCCGTCGGGGCGAAGTGCAGGCGGCGCGGGCCGCGGCAAGCAAAGGCGTGCCGTTCACGCTGTCGACGGTCTCGGTATGCGCCATCGACGAGGTGGCCTCGGCAGTCGATCGTCCGATCTGGTTCCAGCTCTATGTGCTGAAGGACAGGGGGTTCATGCAGCATGTCTTGGAGCGAGCCAAGGCCGCCGGCGTCAAGACGCTCGTCTTCACGGTCGACATGCCGGTGCCGGGGGCGCGTTATCGCGATGCCCATTCCGGCATGAGCGGCAAGCACGCGGCGATTCGGCGAATGCTTCAGGCCGTGACGCATCCTTTCTGGGCCTGGGATGTGGGCATTCATGGCCGCCCGCATGACCTCGGCAACGTCTCGGCTTATCGTGGCCAACCGACGGAGCTCGAGGACTACATCGCCTGGCTCGGCCAGAATTTCGATCCGGCCATCTCCTGGAAGGATCTGGAGTGGATTCGCGAATTCTGGGACGGCCCGATGATCATCAAGGGGATACTCGATCCCGAGGACGCCCGTGATGCCGTGCGCTTCGGCGCGGATGGCATCGTCGTTTCCAATCATGGCGGCCGCCAGCTTGACGGGGTTCTTTCCAGCGCGCGCGCCTTGCCGGCCATCGCTGATGCGGTCAAGGGTGAGCTGACCATTCTGGCCGATTCCGGCGTGCGCAATGGACTCGACGTTGTGCGGATGATCGCCCTGGGCGCCGATACCGTATTGCTGGGGCGTGCTTTCATCTATGCGCTCGCAACCGCTGGTGAGTCCGGTGTTGCCCATCTGCTCGAGCTGTTCGAAAAGGAAATGCGGGTCGCGATGACGCTCACGGGGGCGCGCAGCATCGCCGAGCTGGGGCCGGATTCGCTGGTTGCGGCCTCGAGCCGCGACATCGTTTGAACGCCGTTAGTCCAGTCTCGGCACGATGCGGACCTTGAACAGGGCGACGTTTCTGAAGGGAATTCGCGGCGCCGACGACATTCGAACCGGCGGCGAGCACTGAGATCCTCTGGCTGCAAGAGAGATAAGCATTGCGGATATGCGGCCTGGCCGTGGCATGCATGGCTGGGTCAGCTGTCAGTATAGGTGAATCGGCCATGTCGAAACGGATTGCGACCTTGGTCGCAAAAAATGCTTGCGTTCGCCACCATCGATCCGTAAAGTACGCATCCGCTGCCGACGACGCACCGCGTCGCGGGCGGTGATTCGAGAAGCAAGTGGTTGTTTCGTGAGAGGTTTTTGAAGGCGTTCGAATGGATTGGGATTGCCGAAAACG
>NZ_JAIRBP010000044.1:0-21667 GCF_021151495.1 Halomonas sp. IOP_31
AGGCGGTCGGCATGGTACATTTCGTCATGGCGGTTGATGCGGTTGATTCTTGTGTAGGAGCTTGAATTATAACCGATTTTCAGCCGCTTTTTTCATGTCTGATGAAATATCCGGGCTAGCCTCTCCGTACAATCGGCCTACAAACGGAGGGCAGTGGCTGATGGCCTCGGCTCAACCTTGACGCTCGTCAAACTGCTGGTCAGCACTTTCAGTTTATATTCAGGCATATTGTATATACTAAGAATGTCTGGCTATAAAGCCAGCCAATGCAAAGGAGAGTGTTATGAAAAAGTACGTCTTCACAGCTGTCATGGCGGCCTTATTGACCTTGCCCCTGGCCCATGCTCAGCAGGAGGCTCCTTCCAGCCAGCAAGGCGCTGGCGGAGGGATGAGCCAAGATATGGGTCGGGGTATGGGCCAGGGTATGGGAATGATGAACCGGGGCGACATGCAGCAGCACATGCAGACGATGCAAGGCGCGATGCAGCAGTTCCACAATACCCAGGACCCGCAGCAGCGTCGGCAATTGATGCAGCAGCACATGCAAGAGATGCAGCAAATGCATCAGTCCATGGGTGGCATGATGAATGGCGGCATGGGCCAGAACATGCAGAGCATGGACCCCGAACAACGCCTGGAAATGATGCAGCAGCGCATGGACATGATGCAGGGCATGCAGCAGCAGATGATGGAGCACATGCAGGCTCAGCAAGCCATGCAAAACGATAGCGAATAACCATCAACCCACCCACATGGCGCCCCGGTGATGATTATTACCGGGGCGTTTCTCTGTCTGCTATCCCAGATGCAGCCACTGCTTCAAGGCCTTTCGATAGCGCGATGGCATCATCCTCCAGACCAAGGGAAGCAGCTTAATAAAAGTGTCCGCTACGACTTGACCAGAACATATCGTGTAGGGCACCCACGATCGAACAGGCGCTTCTCTACCATGTTGAACTCTCGGGCGCTCGCTTATCTCAGCGAAGTGATGCGGCGCGGCTCGCTGCGTCAGGCCGCTACCTATCTGAACATCGATGTGGCCGCTATCAGCCGCCAGATCCGTCAATTGGAGGAGGTTGTCGATGCCCAGGTGATGGTGCGTCATGCGGGTGGTGTCCGGCTTACCGAGGCGGGTCGCCTGCTGGTGGAGCATTTCCACGCCCAGCACGATGCCGAATCGGCAGTGATCTCCCGACTGTCGGCGCTGCAAGGCCTGGTGAGTGGCCAGGTCCGTATCGCGGTGGGGGAGGGGTTTATCGCCGACCTGATCTCGGCGCCGATGCAGACCTTCATGACTGCCTACCCGGGCATCCAGCTGGAGGTCATCATGGCGGGAGTCAACGAAGCCATGGCGCTGGTGAAGCAGCGTGACGTCGACCTGGCCCTGCTCTATGCACCGCCGGTGGACACTCAGCTGGAATGCCATGTCGAGACACGACAGCCCCTCGATCTGATCGTGCCCGCCGGCCACCCGCTCACCTCAACAGAAGCGCCGGTGACGCTACAGGAGCTCAGCGACTGGCCCATCGGGCTGATGGACAGCCCCTTCGGGATGCGCCAGATGGTGGACGCCGTGGCACACCAAGAGCGTCTGGCCATCACCCCCCGCCTGCATACCAACTCCGTGGCGGTGCTCAAGAACTTCGTACGCTCGGGGATCGGCATCACCTTCATGCCCGAGCTGACGGTCGCCGAGGAGATCCGCCAGGGTGACATCGCCGTTCTGCCGATGGCCTATCCGGTTCTCAGCGAGGCCCGTGCGCAGATCGTGAGCCTGGCTGGGCGCGAGCTTACCGTGGCAGCCAGTGCCTGCCTCGACCACCTTCGTCGGGGGATGCGTTTCTTCAATTCCGATGCCCCGCGATTGCTTGAGAGTAGGTGTTGATAAAATATCAATGCAATCAGGTTTGAATAGTCAACGCGTCAACGCCTAGTCTGCTGATATACCGGCGTCGCCGGGTCTTCACCAACAACAAGCCATGGAGATCAGCATGACCCTGTCTACTCGCAAGCCTCTCACCTCTCGTATTGGTCGTTCCTTAGCCGGTGCACCGCTTCTGACGGCCTGTCTCGCCGCTGCCTTTGCCGGCAGTGCCCAGGCCGCCACCACCGTCAACATCGGCTATAACGGCGCGCCGGATCCCGAGAAGAATGCCGTGCACGTCTTCGCCACCAACCTGAAGCAACTGGTCGAGGAGAAGACCGAGGGTGAGATCGAGCTGAAGCTCTACGCCAACAGCCAGCTGGGCGAAGAGCAGGAGCGCATGGAGCAGGTAATGAACACCCCCAGTCTCAACATCGCCTCCTTCGCCGGCATGTCGCCGGTGGTGCCTGAGATCTTCGTCAGCGCGATTCCCTTCCTGTTCGACGACTTCGAATCGGCGCGCACCTTCTTCGACGAGGGCCAGTACTGGCAGGCGGTGGAAGACGCGCTGCGTGAGCGTACCGGCCTGGAGCTGCTCGCCGTGGTGGAGGAGGGCGGTTTCCTAGCCTTCACCAACGACGAGCGCCCGATCTCTTCACCCGAGGACTTCGAGGGGTTGCGCTTCCGCGCCATGGACCCCAGCCAGGTCGCCCTCTACGAGGCCTTCGGCGCCTCCGGCACCCCGATCCCGTGGACCGAGGTCTACATGGCGCTGCGCACCGGGGTTGCCGATGGCCAGATGAACCCGCCCATGTACATCATCCTCGGCAGCCTCTATGAGGTGCAGGACTACCTCACCCTGGCCAATATCCAGTACTCGGACCAATTCCTGGTCGGCAACGGCGCGATGATCGATGGATGGGACGAGGAGATGCGTGGCGCCTTCCTGGAGGCCGTCGAGGAGGCCAACCAGATGGCACGTGAACACAACGCGGCTCAGGTGGACGAGCGTATCGCCTTCCTCGAAGAGCAGGGCATGGAAATCATCCGGCCGTCTCAGGATGAGTTGGATGAGTTTCGTGAGCTGGGCCAGCCTGCCTACCTGGAGTGGCTAGGCGAGCGTGACATAGAGCCGCGCTTCATCGAGATGGCACTCGAAGACGCCGGCATGACCCACCTGACCGAGTAATCATCACCATCCCACGGGGCAGGCCACCGTGCCTGCCCTGGGTCTCAAACCGCGACAATCCCGGAATTCTTCATGTCATCCCTCAACGCTCGCGTGCTGGGTATCAGCCGCCGTGTGTCATTGTCTGTGGCCAGCACACTGCTGCTGATCGATCTGGCCTTCATTCTGTATGGCGTCTTCATGCGCTACCTCGCCGGTGGGGCCCCCATCTGGACAGATGAGCTGGCTCGCTACCTGATCATCGGCAGCGTCCTGCTGGCCGCCGGTGCCGTCTGGGTCGAGGGCGGCCATATGCGGGTCGCGCTGATCGAGCGGCTGCTGCCGGTGTCGCTGCGCCGTCTGCTCAACCTGTACCAATGGCTGCTCACGCTCAGCATCGCCATCGCCGCGGCGATCTTCAGCTATCGCTATGCGCAGTCGGTCTCCATGTTCACCAGTCAGGGGCTGGGGATCAGCCGCACGGTGCCGATGATGGCGATGCCGATCGGTTTTGCGCTGCTGGCCTGGCAGGCGCTCTGGTACGGACCGGCTCCCCTCAAGGAACTGTCGGAGACGGCGGAGACGGAGGAAGCGTCATGACCCTGACCATGCTCGCTGTCTTCCTGGTGCACGTGTTGCTGGGGCTGCCGTTGTTCGTCTCCCTGCTGGCCACCTCACTGGTGGGCTTCCTGTTCGTCGACCCCAGCATGATTCCGCGCATGCTGCCGCAGCAGTTCTTCGGCGGCATCAATGCCTTCTCGTTGATGGCCATCCCGCTGTTCATCCTGGCCGGCAACCTGATGAACGTGACTCGCCTCACCGATCGCCTGATGGCCTTTGCCAAGCTGCTGGTGGGCCACCTGCGCGGGGGCATGGGGCACGTCAACGTGGTGTCTAGCGTGTTCTTCGCCGGGGTCAACGGCTCGGCGGTCGCCGATACCTCGGCGCTGGGCTCGCTGCTGGTGCCCCCGATGCGCAAGGAAGGCTACTCCACCGCCTTCGCCGCCGGGCTCACCGCCGGCAGCTCGCTGATCGGGCCGATCATTCCGCCGAGCATCTTCATGATCCTCTATGCCTCGCTGACCAACACCTCGGTGGGCGACCTCTTCCTCGCGGGGGTAATTCCCGGGCTGCTGCTGGGCGTGGCCTTCATGGGCATGAACGCCTGGTATGCTTGGCGCGTCGGCATGGAGAAGCGGGGCGGGCTTCCCAGCGCACGCGAACTGCTGGTCACTGCGGTGGGGGCACTCCCGGCATTGGTGGCACCCTTCATCATCGTGGCGGGTATCGTGCTGGGGTTCGTTACGCCGACCGAGTCTGGCGCCCTGACCGCTCTGTACGTGGCGCTGTGCGGTGCCGCACTTGGCAATCTGCGCCTGGCCGACCTGTGGAAAGCCATCGTCGATACCACGCGCCTCACTTCGGCCATCTTCCTGATCATGGCCGCCTCGGCCACCATCAGCTGGTTGCTCTCCTACGCCCAGGTGCCCAACCAGTTCGTCGAGCTGCTGGCTCCCTATATCGAACAACCGGTGGTGATCCTGCTGATGCTGAGCCTGATCACTTTCGTCACCGGCATGTTCATGGAGGAGGTATCGGCGTTGATGCTGCTGACACCGATCTTCTCCCCGGTGGCGATGATGGCCGGGATCGACCCGGTACACCTGGGCATCATCATCACCCTCAACATCACCATCGCCTTGATCACACCGCCCATGGGCGCCTGCGTGTTCGTCGCCGCCGCGGTCAGCCGCCTGGAGATCGTGTCGCTGTTCCGGACCATCTGGCCCTTTGTGCTGACGGCGGTGCTGGTGCTGTTGCTCCTGATCCTGTTCCCGGGGCTGACGCTCTGGCTCCCCACACTGCTTGGATAGTGCAATGACGGACTCCCTTTCTCAGCTGACTGTCACCCCGATTGTCGAGAGGCCCGAGCCGAACTGGCCGGTGCTGAGCCGGATCCCCATCCAGGGCAGCGACGAGCCGCTGATGCCGCTCAGCCTGGCGCCGGCGCCGATCAAGGTATTCCCCGTGTACGCCAAGCAGGGCTTGCCGGGCGCGGTGAACGAGTGCTACGTGCGGGAGGGGGTGTATCGCCGTCTGCTCAGGGTGGCGCGTTCGCTGCCCGAAGGAATGGGGCTGATCATCCTCGACGGCTGGCGACCCTGGCGTGTGCAGCAGTATCTGTTCGATACCCTGCAGGAGGCGATTCGCGCCCATCATCCAGAGCTCGACCAGGAAGCGCTGCTGGCCCGCACCCGGGAGTTCGTCTCGGTACCCAGCCGCGAGCCGGATGCCCCCAGTCCCCACCTGACCGGTGGGGCAGTGGATGTCACGCTGAGCGATGCCGACGGGCTGCCGCTCGACATGGGCACGCTCTTCGATGAAGCCGTGCCGGCCTCGCACACGGCCTACTTCGAGACCCTGGAAGATCTGACAGAGACGCAGCGGCAGGTACGCGACAACCGCCGCCTGCTCTACTCAGTGATGCGCGAGGCCGGATTCACTAACCTGCCCAGCGAGTGGTGGCACTATGACTCCGGTGACCAACTCTGGGCTCATTACGGGCAGCACGAACGGGCGATCTATGGCCCTGCCGAGCTGGAAACGGTCGAGAGCCGGTGGAGGAGGCAACTGTAATTGCATCGGTGGTTTACAGGCGTTAAGAGGGTCTCCGAGAAACCCGGAAATATTCATAAGAGGCTTTGACAGCTCAGTAAGCCGTCGTTCATATTAGTTATGCGGAAAACAAATTCACCAAGAAAAACGCGAGAGACACCATGAAACTAGCAAAATCAATTATCCCTGCTGCCGTCATGGGAACTGTCATGCTGGGCGGTGGTTTTTCTACGATAGCCTCAGCGCAAGACGAAGCCTACACGGTCGGGGTCGAAGCATCCTTTCCCCCGTGGGCTTATGTGGAAGCTGGTGAGTTCAAGGGCATTGCCATCGATGCCATGGAAGCCATCGCAGAGGAAATTGGCATTGAAATCGAATTTCAGGATATGCCATTCCCCTCTTTGATTCCCGCTCTAGCTGCTGAGAAGATCGACATTTTGGCAACGGGGCTCACAGTGACGGAAGAGCGAAGCCAGAATATCGACTTCACCATTCCTTGGTGGGAAACCAATGACGTTGTCTTGGTGCCGGAAGACTCAGATCTCAATGTGTTTACCGCTGTTTGTTGCGGTGCCCGTGTCGGTGTTCAGGGTGGGTCATCCCAGCAAGCCTGGATGGAAGAAAACGTCGTAAATTCCAGTGACATCGATGTCGAGCTGGCGAAATACGATAACTATGTCACCGCAGTGGATGACATGGCAATTGGTAGAATCTCTTCTGTCATTGTCGATGACACCTCAGCTCAAGAATATATCAATGCCGGAAAGCCAGTGAAGATGGCGGGCAAGATCTATATTCGCGCACCACTGGCCCTGGCAGTTTCCAAGGATGATCCCCAGGAAATTTTGGGGGACCTGAATCAGGGTATTCTGGCGATTTATGAATCAGGAGAGTGGGGCGAGATCGTCGATGAGTATATTCCCGGTGTATCGATTCCGACCATTCCTGGACATATGCCTGATTTCGTAGATACCTACCAGAAACCTGTCGCAGGCCTTCCCGAGTTGGGTAACGAGTAAGTCGCGTTGACGTCGAGCGCCTTCCCTTTGGGATGGCGCTCGTCCTATCAGGGAAGTGGGTATGGATATCTACGACGTACTATTGCGAGATTTTCCCTTTTTGCTGAAGGGGCTTGGTGTTGCCATCGTACTGTTGGCAGCTCTATTATTGATCGGGTTTGTCATTGGTATGGCAATCTGCCTTATCCAGTTGTATGGCCCCAAGTCGCGCCTTGTTCAGTGGCCGTTGAAGCTCTATGAGCGAGTCTTCAGGGGTGTGCCGATAATTATCATGTTGTTTATATTTTTTTATGGGATATCAGGTGTTTTCGATATATCGGCGTTTGGTGCGGCCATTCTTGCCATGGGGTTGCGCTCGGCAGCCTATCAATCACAGATCTTCCGGAGTGCTTTCCAGTCAGTGCCATCGGGCCAGATGATGGCTGCCCGTGCGATGGGCATGTCGAAAATAAAAGCAATACGCCATATCATTTTTCCGCAGGCAGCTCGACATGCCATTGGACCATGGACGAACGAGTTTTCCTCTGAGATAAAGGAAACGTCACTTGCCTATGTCATCGGTGTTGTCGAGCTGACTCGACAAGCTCACTACATTATTACCAGCACGCAAGGTAATGTGTTGACAGTATTTGCTGTGGTGGCCCTCATGTACTTTGTCCTGAATCGTACAGGGAATAGCTTGCTTTACGCCTTTGAACGCAAGCTGGCCGTGCCGGGCTTCGAAAAATAATCCGATAGGACCGTTAACAATGGCCGATAATCTTATCCTCGACGTGCAAGATGTGAAGAAGGCCTATGATGGTCTTCAAGTATTGAAAGGTATCGGGTTCGGATTGCGAAAGGGAGAGACTAAGGTGCTGATTGGCCCCTCCGGTTCAGGGAAAAGCACCTTGCTCCGATGTATCAATTATCTCACCGTTCCAGACGCCGGGCGCATCTACCTCAATGGTGAAGAAGTACTAGATAAAAACATCGATACCATGCGCGCACGCATGGGCTTTGTCTTTCAAGACTTCAACCTTTTCACGCACTTGACAGTGCTAGACAATGTACGAATCTGCCAGATTAAGGTCTGTGGTGTCGACAAGGATACCGCGACTCAACGAGCACTTCGTGAGCTTGAGAGGGTTGGGCTTGGTGATAAAGCGGCTGCCTATCCAGCTGAACTTTCCGGTGGCCAGCAGCAGCGGGTTTCTATTGCCCGAGCTCTGGCCATGGATCCCGACGTGCTCCTCTTCGATGAGCCGACCTCTGCTCTGGATCCCGAGCTGACCGGGGAGGTGGTCAGGGTCATGCAACAGCTCGCTGCCGAGGGAATGACCATGGTCGTGGTGACGCATGAGATGAGCTTTGCGCGCCAGGCTGCTGACGAGATCATCTTTATGGAGAAGGGGCACATCGTCGAACAGGGCACGCCCGATGTTCTCTTCAATTCTGCTGCCAATGAGCGCACCAAGGCGTTTCTCAATGTCATCGCGGAGCATGGGTGATCCATGAGAGAGTTTATCGAGTTTGGTATCGAGTGGTTGCCTGAGCTTCTCAAGGGGGTCCCGGTGACCTTGGCACTATGGGTGATAGCCATTACCTTGGGTTTCTTTCTGGGGCTGGTGCTTTGTTGGGCCAGGGTCTATGGAAACCGGCTCTTCTACTGGCTTAGTACTTGCTATGTGGAACTGTTTCGTGGCACGCCTATGTTGGTGCAGATGTTTTTCATTTACTTGGGCTTGCCGCATGTCGGAATTGTCTTTGATGCTTTCACTGCGGCGGTGATCGCAATCACCTTGAATAGTGCCGCCTATCAGGCGGAATACTTCCGCGGCTCGGTACTCTCCGTTCCCAAAGGGCAGCTAGTAGCCGCGCGGGCATGTGGCATGACCCAATGGCAAGCAATTCGCCATATCATGCTCCCTCAGGCATTGAGACGTGTAATTCCGCAATGGTCGAATGAGGCAATCATCGAGCTGAAGTTTACTTCAATCGCCTATACTATCGGTGTTGTGGAAATTACCTCCATTGCCTCGGATGTCGGCTCGCGCACATTAGATTTCTTCCTGGTTTTCCTGTGGGCGGGAATTATTTACCTTGTTCTAACCTCAGCCGTCGCGAGTCTGCTTGGCCTTCTTGAACGGCGTACCTACGTTCCTGGTGTGACAAATATCTAGTTTTTAATAGAAGTTTTGTTTCAGCCAGTGCTTGGTGATAAATTTGCGGCCACTTCGGTCCGTTAAAACTGAAAAATCCGGACCAGCTGGTAATGCCAGTTAGGTTCGGGTTTTTTATTATTTATCAAAGGTCAGTGCCCAAATTCCCACATAATGTTGGTTATGATGAATTTAGCTGGAGCTGGAGCTGGAGCTGGAGCTGGAGCTGGAGCTGGATCGTAGGCCTTGCCTGCTGCCCAAAATTCTACTTTACGACCTCCAATGGTGGGCCATTGGATGGCATGCTGGTGGCCTTGGAGCGGCTGGTCGACGGGGAGGTCATGGCGTGAAGTTTCGCTTCACCGGCACCGGCGACAGCGCCCAGGTGCCTTGCTTCGGCTGTGACTGCCCTGCGTGTGTCCGGGCGCGTGTGATTGCCAGCGCTCGACGCGGGCCCTGCAGCGCCGAGGTCGAGGTCGACGGACATCGCTACCTGCTGGATGCCGGAGAGATGGACCTGGCCGAGCGCTGCCAGCGACATCGCCCTGACGCCATTCTGCTCACCCACTACCACCCCGACCACGTGCAGGGGCTTCTACATCTGCGCTGGGGGTGTGGCGAGTCGATCCCTGTCTATGGCCCCAAGGACCCCCAGGGATGTGCCGACCTCTATCGTCATCCCGGTGTGCTCGACTTCCAGGTGCCTCTCAAGCCCTTCAAGCCCTTGTCGCTCCCGTCGCTGACGGTGACGCCGGTGCCGCTCAACCACAGTAAGCCGACGCTGGGCTACTGCCTGGATGATGGGGGAGGGCGGCTGGCCTACCTGACCGACACCTGTGGCCTGCCCGGGGCGACCGAGCGCTTCCTGCGTACATGGCAGCCGGACGTGGTGGTGCTGGACTGCGGCTACCCGAGTCGCGTCAGTGAGCCCAGCAACCACAATACCCCGGCGCTTGCCGTGCAGATCATCGATCGGCTCTCGGTTCCGATGGCCTATCTGACTCACATCGGCCACGAGCTAGACCGGCCGGGTCGGGCGATGGACGATACAGCCGGGCGCCGGGCCACTGCGCGGGCGGCGCGACCGGCGCGGCGAACAGGTCGATGGGGATCTCGATATGCACCGGCCCCGGGCGTGCCGAGGAGAATACCGCGAAGGCGCGCGCCAGCACCTCGGGCAGCGCTGCGGGGTCGAGCAGGGTATGGCTGAATCGCGCCACGCCGGCCAGCAGCTGCTGCTGGCTGGGCAGTTCATGCAACCGGCCCTGGCCGCGGCCCAGGGTGTCGCGGCGATTGACGCTGGAGATCACCAGCATGGGCACCGAGTCGGCCAGCGCCTGGCCCATCGCGGTGGCGATGTTGGTCATCCCGGGGCCGGTGATGATCAGGCACACGCCGGGCTTGCCGCTGGTCCGGGCGTAGCCGTCGGCCATGAACCCGGCGCCCTGCTCGTGGCGCGGGGTGACGTGGCGTATCGCTTGATCCTCGAGGCCGCGATACAGCTCGACGGTGTGCACGTCGGGAATGCCGAACACGGTATCGACGGCGTAGCGTTCGCGCAGCAAGCGGATCAGCAGTTCGGCGCAGGTCATTGTTTATCCTTTGGCTTCGGGCTTCGTTAGCATTTTTGGCTCGCGGCTCGCGGCTCGTAGCCCGTCGCTTTGCTTCAGAACACGAAGGTGTGCGCGATGAAGGCTATGATCGGCAGGGTGATCGCCGTGCGCAGCAGGAAGATCGCTACCAGTTCCCAGAGCTTGAGCGGGATCTTGGATTTGAGCAGCAGCGCGCCGATCTCGGACATGTAGATCAACTGGGTCAGCGACAGGCAGGCGATCACGAAGCGCGTCAGCTCGCTGTCGATGTCCTTGGCCAGCACCGCCGGCAGGAACATGTCGGCGAAGCCCACCAGGGTCGCCGGGGCGGCGGCCTGGGCCTCGGGAATGCGCAGCCACTCGAGCACCGGCACCATCGGGTAGGAGAGCCAGGTGAACAGCGGCGTAAACTCGGCGAGGATCAGCGCCACGGTACCGATCGCCACCACCAGCGGCAGCAGGCCGAGGAAGATGTCGGCGACGTTGAGCATCGCGCTGCGCGCCAGGGCACGCGGACCCGGGGCCGTTTCGGCGCGTGCCACGGCCTGACCGAGGCTGAAGCGCAGCACGCCCACCCGGCGGGTATTTTCCTCCTCGAGTCGGCAGCCCACCGGCTCGTAATAGCTGTTCGGCTTGCGCGACAGCGGCGGCAGGCGCGGCACCACGACGGCGGCGATCAATCCGGCGACCACCACGGTCAGGTAGAACTGCACGAACAGCTGATTGATGCCGATGAAGCTGGTCACCAGCAGCGCGAAGGCGATCGACACGATCGAGAAGTTGGTGGCGATCACCGACGCTTCGCGGCGGTTATAATAGCCCTGCTCGTACTGCTGGGTGGTGATCAGCACGCCCACCGTGCCGGAGCCCATCCACGAGGCGGTGGCGTCGATGGCGCTGCGCCCCGGCAGGCCGAAGATCAGCCGGAACGGCTTGCGCACCAGGCTGCCGATGAACTCCATGAAACCGAAGTCGACCAGGAACGGCAGCAGCAGAGCGGCGAAGAAGAAGAACGTCAGCAGCACCGGCGCCAGGTCGTTGAGCATCACGCCGCCGGTGAAATCGGCGATGATGAAGCCCGGTCCGACCTGGAAATAGGTCATCAGCGCGAACGCGGCACCCAGCACGCGCATGGCGAACCACAGCGGCTCGACGTCGAACAGTTCGTTGGCCGCGCCGTCGCGGGCCCAGCCCGGCCGGGTCAGCTTGACCAGCGCGGTCAGGATCACCGACAGGCACAGCACGGCCACGGCGATCGCCGGTAGCGCGGCGCCGAGCAGCGCCTTGAGCCCGTCGGCGAGCATGCCCATGCCGATATTGATGCCGTCGCCGGTGGAAAACGGGATCAGGAACATGCCGATCCCGATCAGCGAGGGGAGCAGGAACTTGATCAGCGCCCGCGGCTTGATGCGCCCGCCATCGGGCGCGTTGCTGTCGTTACGGCCTGCGGCCGTGGCTTGATTGGAAGACATGGTGGTTACCCATTGTTGTTGTCGATCAGCAAAGCGGATCAAAACGGCGCCGGCCGGCCACGACCAACGCCGTCGTGGATTAGCGGCGCTCGACGCCCGGCAGCACGCAGAGCATTTCATAGAGCAGGGTGGCGCCCATCAGCGCGGTATTGCCGCTGGTGTCGTAGGGCGGCGAGACCTCGACCAGGTCGCCGCCGACCACGTTCAGGCCCCAGGCGCCGCGCACGATCTCGAGCCCCTGTTGGGCGGTGAGGCCACCCATCTCGACGGTACCGGTGCCCGGCGCCACCGACGGGTCGAGGCCATCGATGTCGAACGAGATGTACACCGGGCCGTCGCCCATCTGCTCGCGGACCTCGGCCATCAGCGGCGCCAGCGACTGGTACCAGCACTGTTCGGCGGGCACTACGCGAAAGCCCTGGTCGCGGCACCAGTCGAAATCATCGGCGGCGTAGCCGGTGCCGCGCAGGCCGATCTGCACCACCCGCTGGCTGTCGAGCAGGCCCTCTTCCTGGGCGCGGCGGAACGGGCAGCCGTGGGCGACCTCCTCGCCGAACATGTGCTCATTGACGTCGGCGTGGGCGTCGATGTGGATCAGCCCCACCGGGCCGTGCTTGTTGGCGATGGCGCGCAGGACCGGCCAGGTCAGGGTGTGGTCGCCGCCCAGGGTCAGCGGCACGCAGCCCTGGGCGAGCACCTCGTCGTAGTAGCCACTGATGATGTCGAGGTTCTTGGGCAGGTTGAAGGTATTGATCGGCACGTCGCCGATGTCGGCCACCTGCAGGCTGTCGAACGGCGCGGCGCGGGTCGCCATGTTGTAGGGCCGCAGCATGCGCGATTCGTCGCGGATCTGGCGCGGGCCGAGCCGGGTGCCCGGGCGGTTGGAGGTGCCGATGTCCATGGGGATGCCGATGAAGGCGGCGTCCAGGCCGGCGGCCGTGGTCTGGGTCGGCAGGCGCAGCATCGTCGCCGGGCCGCCGAAACGCGGCATCTCGTTGCCGCCCAGCGGCTGGTTGAGGTTCGGCTTGTCCATGCGGCCTCCTGAAGCGGCATTGTTATCGATCACTGACGTTGTGTGTACTTTGCATGAACCATGCCAGCGCCTGGGCGGCGTGGTTGGCGGGCTGCATCCTCGCCGTGATTCATCGATGAATCGTTGGGGGCTCTTTGCGATTCATCCGTGTATCATTGATGCGAAAGTGAATCACATCTCGGGAAGCGACATGAGCGACATCGACAGCGCGGTGCTCTCGACCATCGTCGAGACCGCTCACGAGCATTTCTTCATCGTCGATGCCGAGGGCCGGGTTCGCAATGTCAGCCCCGGCAGCGCGGCGGTGTATGGATTGGGGCGCGAGGAGCTGTGTGCGAGCACCGTTCAGCAACTGGTCGAGCGCGGCGTGCTGTCGCCGTCGGTGACCCAGGAAGTGATGCGCACCCGCCAGCCGGCGCAATTGATGCAGCACACCGGCAGCGGCCGGCGGGTGATCGCCGAGGCGCATCCGGTATTCCTCGACGGCGTGCTGGTGCGCATCGTCTCGCGCTCGATGGATCTCACCGACCTGCAACTGCTGCAGGACGAATACGCGCTGCTGCAGCGGCGCTTCAGCGAACACCTGAAGCGTGGCGGAGCCCCGCCGCTGGACGAGGATCTAGAACTCGGCAGCCTGGAAGTGCGCAGCGGGGTGATGCGCGAGGTGGCGCTGCTGCTCAAGCGGGTCGCGCCCAGCGACGCCACGGTGCTGATGCTCGGCGAATCGGGCGTCGGCAAGACCGCCTTCGCGCGTCAGCTGCATTGCTGGAGCGCGCGTCGCGAGAAGCCGTTCATCGACGTCAATTGCGCGGCGATCCCCGAGGCGCTGTTCGAGTCCGAGATGTTCGGCTACCAGCCCGGGGCGTTCAGCGGCGCGGCCCGCCAGGGCAAGGCCGGGATGCTGGAGCTGGCCGACGGCGGCACGCTGTTTCTCGACGAGATCGGCGAGCTGCCGCTGGCGATGCAGAGCAAGCTGCTCAAGGTGATCCAGGACGGCGAGGTCACCCGGCTCGGCGACACCCGTTCGCGGCGGGTCGACTTCCGCCTGGTGGTGGCCTCGAACCAGGATCTCGCCGCGCGGGTCGAGAGCGGCGCCTTTCGCCTCGATTTGTACTACCGGCTCAACGTCATTCCGGTGACCCTGCCGCCGCTGCGCGAGCGCCGCGAGGATATTCCCGGGCTGGCGGAACTGCAGCTCGAGCGGCTCAACCAGCGCTACGGCCAGTCCAAGGTGCTGCACCCGAGCGTATGGCCGGAACTGATGGGCCGCGACTGGCCGGGCAACGTGCGCGAGCTGGAAAACTGGATGGAGCGCACCTGGCTGGCGAGTCCCGGCGAGCTGATCGGCGCGCCGACGAATGCGGCGAGTAGCGGCGCTCCCGAGCCGCCCGGCAGTCCTTGTGTCGACACTCCGGCGGGGTTGACCGAGGGCCAGACGCTGCGCCAGGCGCTCGACGCCACCGAGCGCGGAATTCTCGCCACACTGTGCGGCGAGCTGCCCAGCACCTATGCGCTGGCTACGCGGTTGGGCATCAGCCAGCCCAGCGTGGTGCGCAAGCTACGCAAGCACGGCCTGCGCATCGGCAACCCGTGTTGAGTCCGCGCCTGAACGACGACACCCCGCCAAGGCGGGGTGTCGCGGGTCTTGCCAGGCATTCGTGGCGCCGCGTCAGGGCAGTTCTTCCTCGCCGTCGGCGTTTTCCTTCTGCGCCGGCATCAAATCCTCGCGCTGCAGCTTGACCGAGATCAGCAGCGCCGAAGCGACATAGACCGACGAGTAGGTGCCCACGCCCACGCCGATGATCAGCGCCAGGGCGAAGTTCTGGATCATGTCGCCACCCAGCGTCAGCAGCGCCAGCAACACCAGCAGGGTGGTGCCGGAAGTCGCCAGAGTGCGCGACAGGGTCTGGTTGATCGCCTCGTTGAAGATCGTCGGCATGTGCTCGATGCGCGACTTGCGGATGTTCTCGCGGATCCGGTCGTAGACGATGATGGTGTCGTTGAGCGAATAGCCGATCACCGCCAGTACCGCCGCCAGCACGGTCAGGTCGAAATCGATCTGGAACAGCGAGAACACCCCGAGCACGATGATCACGTCGTGGACCAACGCCAGCAGCGCGCCCAGCGAGAACTTGTACTGGAAGCGCAGTGCCACGTAGAGCACCACCGCACCGAGGGCCACCAGCATGCCCAGACCGCTCTGGTCGCGCAGCTGGCCGCCGACCTGGGCGCCGACGAACTCGGCGCGCACCAGGCTGACGTTCTCGCCGCTCTGGCGCAGCACCTCGGTGACTTGCTGACCGACGCCGGGATCGAAGGCCTGCTGCAGGCGCACCAGGATCTCCGAGGGCGCGCCGAAGGTCTGCACCGAGACGTTGCTGAAGCCTGCACTCTCCAGCGCCTGGCGCACCGCCTCGAGCGCCGGCGCCGCGGCGTAGCGAATCTCGACCAGCGTGCCGCCGGTGAAGTCCAGCCCCAGATTGAGCTGCTGGAACAACAGCGAGAGCAGCGAGACCAGCAGCATCACGCCGGAGACGATGAAGGCCAGGCGGCGCTTGCCCATGAAATCGAACTGTCGCATCGCGTTAGCCCCTTAAATCCAGAGTTTCTTCACCGGCTTGCCGCCGACGGAGAGATTGACGATCGCGCGCGAGACCAGGATGCCGGTGAACATCGAGGTCAGGATGCCCAGCGACAGCGTCACGGCGAAGCCCTTGACCGGCCCGGTGCCGATCGAGAACAGGATCACCGCCACCAGCAGGGTGGTGATGTTGCCGTCGACGATCGACGTGAAGGCACGCTCGTAGCCGGCGTGGATCGCCTGCTGGATCGGCATCTTGGCGCGTACCTCTTCGCGGATGCGCTCGAAGATCAGCACGTTGGCGTCAACCGCCATGCCCAGCGTGAGCACGATACCGGCGATGCCGGGCAGCGTCAGGGTGGCGCCGAGCATCGACAGCGCGGCGACCAGCAGCACCAGGTTGGTGGCCAACGCCAGGTTGGCGACCACGCCGAACGCCTTGTAGCGGATCAGCATGAACGCCACCACCAGCAACATGCCGATCTCGACCGACAATATGCCCTGCTCGATGTTGCGCTTGCCGAGGCTCGGCCCGATGGTGCGCTCGGCGACGAAGTACATCGGCGCGGCGAGCGAACCGGAACGCAGCAGCAGGGCCAGTTCCTGGGCCTCGGTGGGTGAATCCAACCCGGTGATGCGAAAGCGGTTGCCCAGCGCGCTCTGAATGGTTGCCAAGCTGATGATGCCGCGCTCGACGTAGGGCTCGCGTTTCTCGACCTGCTTGCCGTCCTCCATCACCGTGCGGGTGCGGGTCTTGTTGTCGATGTAGATCACCGCCATCGAACGGCCGATGTTGGAGCGCGTGGCGCGGTTCATCAGCGTGCCGCCGGTGCCGTCGAGGTTGATGTTGACCTGCGGGCGGCCGTTCTGGTCGAAGCCGGTACTGGCGTTGGAAACGTTCTCGCCGGTGATGATCACGTCGCGCATCAGCTCGGCGGTACGTTGCTCGTCGTTGCGAAACGCCAGCGTCTCGGTTTCCGATGCGGGGGTGTCGGGGCGCGCGGCGAGGCGGAACTCCAGATTGGCGGTGGCGCCGACCACGCGCTTGGCGGCGGCAGTGTCCTGCACGCCGGGCAGCTCGACGACGATACGGTTGGGGCCCTGGCGCTGGACCAGCGGCTCGGCCACGCCCAGTTCGTTGACGCGGTTGCGCAGGGTGGTCAGGTTCTGCTGAACCGCATAGTCCTGAATCTCGTTGATCTTTTGCTGGGTCAGGGTCATTGCCAGCGGCGCGCCGCGTTCGGCGTCGGGCGTCTGGTACTGGAAGTCGGGAAACTCGCCGCTGATGATGTCGCGCGCCTCGCTGAGATCCTCGGCATTGGCGAAAGTCATCGTCAGGGTATTGCCGTCGATCTGGGTGTCGCGGTAGCGAAGGCGTGCCTTGCGCAGCGCCTCGCGCATGGCGCTGGCGTTGACTTGCAGACGCTGTTCCACGGCCGCCTGCATGTCGACCTCGAGGGCGAAGTGCACGCCGCCGCGCAGGTCGAGCCCCAGATTCATCGGCGAGGCGCCCAAGCTCTCGAGCCAGGCGGGGGTCGACTCGGCAAGGTTGAGGGCCACCGTGTAATCGTCGTTGAGCAGTCCGCTGATGATCTCGCGGGCGTCAAGCTGGTCACTGCCATCGACGAGACGAATGAGCACGCCGTTGGGCTGATCCTCGATGCGCTGGATGGCGATATCGGCGTCGTCGAGGGCGCCGCGAATCCGCTCGAGTTGATTCTCGTCGAGGCTGACGTTGCCGCGGGCGCTGCTGATCTGAACGGCGGGGTCTTCGGGGTACAGGTTGGGTAGGGCGTAGAGCAACCCGACGACGAGCACGACGAGTATCAGCAGATACTTCCACAGGGGGTAACGGTTGAGCATGGAAGCCCTGTCCTTGTTGCTGACGCGGTAAGAGCGCTGCCGGCGCAAGGGCCAGCAGCGTGAGAACTATCAGAGGGACTTCAGCGTGCCCTTGGGCAGGACCGCCGCGACGGCATTCTTCTGCACGTTGACCTCGGTGCCTTCAGCGATCTCCAGGGTCAGGAACTCGTCGTTGACCTTGGTGATGCGCCCGACCAGGCCGCCGCCGATGACGATCTCGTCACCCTTGTCGAGGTTGCTGATCAGTTGCTTGTGCTGCTTGGCGCGCTTGGATTGGGGGCGCCACAGCAGGAAGTAGAAGATCAGCACGAAGCCGACCAGCAGAGCGATCTGGGCGATGCCGCCGCCCGCAGCCGCACCACCGCCGCTCTGGGCGTGCGCCTGTGAGATGAAGAAATCCAGCATGGGTTGTTGTCTCCTGGAGAGTTGCGAGAGTTGCAAAGCAAGGTCGAGGCACGGCCTCGACCGAAATAAATAAGATCGTCGCTAGTTCACTGCGGCGCGTCGGGCACGCTCAGGCCCCGTCGTGCATAGAACATATTCACGAAGTCCGCCAATGTACCCGCTTCGATAGCACCGCGCAAACCGGCCATGACGCGCTGGTAATAGCGCAGATTGTGGATGGTGCTGAGCATCGAGCCCAGCATTTCGCCACACCGGTCAAGGTGATGCAGGTAGCTGCGCGAGAAGTGCCGGCAGGTGTAGCAGTCGCAATCCTCCTCGAGCGGACGGGTATCATGACGATGCTTGGCGTTGCGGATCTTGACCGTGCCCTCGGCGGTGAACAGATGGCCGTTACGGCCGTTGCGGGTGGGCATCACGCAGTCGAACATGTCGATGCCGCGGCGCACGCCCTCGATCAGGTCCTCGGGCTTGCCCACCCCCATCAGGTAGCGCGGCTTGTCGTCGGGCATCCAGGTGGGGAGATAGTTCAACACTTCGATCATCTCCGCCTTGGGTTCGCCCACTGACAGCCCGCCGATCGCCAGGCCGTCGAAGCCGATCTCCTCGAGCCCTTCCAGCGATCGCTTGCGCAGTTCCGGATACATGCCGCCCTGGATGATCCCGAACAGCGCCGAGGGCGAATCGCCGTGGGCGCGGCGCGAACGCTCGGCCCAGCGCAGCGACAGCTCCATCGAGCGTCGCGCCTCGTCCTCGGTGGCCGGATAGGGCGTGCATTCATCGAAGATCATCACGATGTCCGAGCCCAGCGAGCGCTGCACGGCCATCGATTCCTCGGGGCCCATGAACACCTTGGTGCCGTCCACCGGCGAGCGGAAATGCACGCCTTCCTCGGTGATCTTGCGCATCGCGCCGAGCGAGAACACCTGGAAGCCGCCGGAGTCGGTGAGGATCGGCTTGTCCCACTGGGCGAAGTCGTGCAGGTCGCCGTGGGCCTCGATCACCTCGGTGCCCGGGCGCAGCCACAGGTGAAAGGTGTTGCCGAGGATGATCTCGGCGCCGATCTCCGCGACGCTTTGCGGGGTCATGCCCTTGACGGTAGCGTAGGTGCCCACCGGCATGAACGCCGGGGTTTCCACCGTGCCGCGGGGGAAGCTCAGCCGGCCGCGGCGGGCACGCCCGTCGCTGGCCAGGCGCTCGAAACTCATGAAGCATTCGTTACGCATGCAATTCTCGAAAATGATGGATGACGCCGCGGGCTGAAATCAGCGCGTCTGGCGGGTCAGGGCTTGCGTGTCAAAAACATGGCATCACCATAACTGAAGAAGCTGTAGCGCTCATCGACCGCGGCGCGGTAGGCGCGCATCACGGGCTCGAAACCGGCGAACGCCGACACCAGCATCAGCAGGGTCGATTCGGGCAGGTGGAAGTTGGTCACCAGGCCATCGACGCAGCGCCATTCATAGCCCGGGTAGATGAAGATGTCGGTCTCGCCGCGAAACGGCGCGATCTGGCCATCGTCGCTGGCGGCGCAGACGCTCTCCAGGCAGCGCACGCTGGTGGTGCCCACCGCGATCACCCGGTTGCCGCGCGCCCTTGCCGCACGCACCTGGGCGCTGACCGTCTCGTCGACCTCGATCCACTCGCTGTGCATGGGGTGCTCGCGAATGTCGTCGACGCGCACCGGCTGAAAGGTGCCGGCGCCCACGTGCAGGGTGACGAAGGCGGTCTCGATGCCGCGCTCGCGCATCGCCGCCATCAGCGGCTCGTCGAAGTGCAGCCCAGCGGTGGGCGCGGCCACCGCGCCGTCGCGCCGCGCGTAGACGGTCTGGTAGCGCTCGCGGTCGGCGAGTTCGTCGTCGCGCTCGATGTACGGCGGCAGCGGCATGTGGCCGTGGCGTTCGAGCAATTCGATCAACGGCGTGTCGCCGAGAAAGCGCAGCTCGAACAACGCCTCGCGGCGGCCCTCGACCACCGCGCGCACCTCGCCTTCGAAGATCAGCTCGCTGCCCGGCCTGGGCGACTTGCTGGCGCGGATGTGCGCCAGCCCGCGATGGGCGTCGAGCGGGCGTTCGAGCAGCATTTCAACGCGCCCGCCGCTGGCCTTGTGGCCATGCAGCCGCGCGGGAATCACCCGGGTGTCGTTGAACACCACCACGTCGCCCGGCGTCAGGCGCTCGAGCAGGTCGGGAAAGCGCCGGTGCTCGATGGCACCGCTGTCGCCGTCCAGGCACAACAGCCGGCAATCGCTGCGCTGTTCGCTGGGGTAGCGAGCGATCAGCTCGTCGGGGAGATCGAAGTGGAAGTCGGCGCGCTGCATGGCTGCGTGAAGGCTCGAGATAGTAACAAGACGATAACGGTCAAAACCTGTCTGCGGAGGGCGCTTCGATACGCGAAGACGCTTTCCCCGGCAGGGGCCGCCCGCAAAGGCGCACCATGATAATCGACATGCGCGATTAAGTCAGGCCCGGCGATTGACGAACCCGGCGAGACCCGTATAATCCTGACCCGCTGCCGGCGTGGCGGAATTGGTAGACGCAGCGGATTCAAAATCCGCCGCTGGAGACAGTGTGTCGGTTCGAGTCCGACCGCCGGCACCATTGCTTCAAGCAATTAGCGGTTTCCTTCTTCGCTTGGACCTTCCCGATTTTTCCTGCGTGTCCACAAGGTGTCTACGCACTCTGGGCTGCAAATCTGCCGGCTGCAGGGCGTGGATACCTATACCTACCTGATCGACGTGCTACGGCACATCGTCCTCCCTCCGGCCTCTCGCGCCGAAGGGTTGACGCCGCTCTGCTGGAAGGCGCTGTTCGCCGCCGCTCCTCTCCGGTAGAGATTGAAGGGTAAGTCCAGACGTTCTGGAATGACCCTTACCGTTCCAATCCGCACCGACGTCACTGCTCGAAGGGAGACGAGTAGGTGGTGAGCACTGCCGTAATTGTCAGGATGATGCCGACCGCGATCACCTCGGAGACGATTGATCGGCGCAACGCTGCGCTGGATCCCGGCACATTCGCAGCGAACCTTGGCACGAGCCGGAAGCGATTGAGACCGGCGAGAGTCAGCAGTCCGGCGAACGCCACTAGCTTGAAGACAAGGATGTTTCCGTAGCGGCTCTCCCATAGCGCCGAAAATTCGCCAATAAATAGCCACGCCAGCGCTATTCCCGCCAGGACGAGAGCGCCAACGAGGACCATGGCCAATGTGCCGAAGCGTTCTAGCACCCTTGCGACACGAGAGGTATCGGAAGCATAGCTCACCCCTATCAATGGCCACAGTGCACCAATCCAGTAGCTGACTGCCAGAAGATGCAACGCGATTAGCAGTCCTCCTGCCATCCGGGCTTCCAGATTCGCCGTATGACCTATCAACGCAAACGACGCCACGACCAGAAGCGCTCCCAGCGCCCCGATGCCATATCCGAGTGGGCGCCGCAGCCAGACGAAGCCGATCATGGCCAGCCCCAGCCAGCGAAGTTTAGTGCTGGTACCCACTGTAGATTCGAACAGCATGCCCAGATAGAACGGCTCGAACATCCCACCCAGCCCCTCACCACTCAGAAAGCCGGCGCGAAGCGGAATTGCCGCGGCTGTGAGCACACTGCCCATGAGCGCGAGGCCGAGCGCCGTCGTTACTGTTCTGCTGCACTCGCGCTCGTTCAAGGTTGGAAACAGGGCTAAAAAGAGCGCACTACCGGCCGCGCTCAACACTACGGCATAGCTCACCGCCTTCAGTACGAAACTAGCCAATTCCCACATAGGTCTCTCCTTGGCTTCACCCTTGTGGTCATTGCTTCGTAAGCGATCCACGAACCCCATCTGTTGGGCCTGAGTCAGACCGGTAGAGTCTCTTTCCAGCGCCAGGGGAGCAGCGTGTCGAGATCGTCATCCTCGCCGAGTGTCGGCAGGGTCTCGAA
>NZ_JAIRBP010000045.1:0-17956 GCF_021151495.1 Halomonas sp. IOP_31
CGAAGCCTGGCAGCAAGCGAGCCAATCACGATGTTGAAACCATCGACTGGAGAGCCGTGTGCGGGAGAACCGCACGCACGGTTCGGAGGGCGGGGAGGCGAAGCCTTCCCGACCCCTATCAGGAAATGCCCAAGCCCAATGGGCCTCCCGGGTTTGGTGGGAGCTAATTCATTCGCGATAGCGGTGGGCAGTGTTATCTGCCGGGGCGGGCGTTCTCGGGCTGGCGCGAGCGTTTTCCGAGCCAGGGCAGGAACTTGCTCAACCGCAGATTGATCACCGCCAGCCCGGCGATAACCAGCGTGCCGCCGGCCAGCTTGTTGACGCCCAGCGAATCGTCGAGCAGCCAGACGCCGAGGATCACCGCGAACACTGGCATCAGCAGCGACAGCGGCACGACGCGGCTGACCGGGTGCTTCTGCAGCAGCCGGTACCACAGCCCGTAGGCGACGATCGACGACATCACCGCGGTGTAGAAGACCGCGCCCCAGCCGCTCGCCCCGGCGGCCGCCAGCGCCGCCAGCTGGTCGTTCTCGAACAGCCAGCTTTCCAGCGCCACCTGGGGAATCGCGAACAGCGCGATCCAGCCGGCCAGCGTCAGTGGTGCAATGTGCACCGCCGCCTTGATCAACAGATTGGAGATCGCCCAGAATAGCGCGCTGCCCAGCAGCAGGGTGGTGGGCAGGGCATCGGGCAGCGACGGCCCGCCGGCGAGGATCGCCACACCGGCGAACGATAGCGCCAGGCCGATCGAGCGTCGCGCATCGAGGCGCTCCTTGAGGAAGGCCGCGGCGAGCAGGGTGGCGAAGGGCGTGCCCATCTGCACCAGCAGCGCGCCGGTGCCGGCCTCGGCCTCGCGCAGCCCCAGAAACAACAGCGGGAAATGCAGCCCGCCGAAGGTCACCGAGAGCAGCAGCAACCAGGGGAGCTGGCGGCGAGTGATGCGGGTGAAGGGCACGATCAGCACCGCGACCAGCATGAAGCGCAGCGTCATCAGCAGCAGCGGCGGCATGTCGGCGACGCCGAGCTTGATGACGATGATATTGAGCGCCCAGATGACGATGACGGTGAGACCGAGCGCTAGATCGCGTAGTGGCACGAGGTGTCCCTGAGTATGGGTGGCAGGCCTGACGTAAGGGCGAGCCCCGAGTATAAAGAACGGGTGGGGTGGCGGCGAGGCGCGTGGCGACCATCGCAAGGATGACTGAACGGAGGCGGCAATGGGTAATCGGCAACGAGCGAGAGGCGGTGCGGCCGGGGCGGTCGCAACGATAGGGCGGGTGGCCATGGCACTGGCCGTCTCGCTGGCGAGCCTGACGACGGCGGCCCTCGCCGAGCAGGATGGCAGCGGGCTGGAGCGCGCGCGACTGGTCATCGATAGCGGCGAACGCCGCTATGAACTCGAGGTCGAGATCGCCCGCGAGCCGCATGAGCGAGCGCGTGGCCTGATGGGCCGCGAGACGTTGCCGGCCGACGCCGGAATGCTGTTCGTCTATCCTCGCGAACAATCGCCCCAGGGGGCGTTCTGGATGCGCAATACGCTGATTCCGCTGGCGATCGCCTTTCTCGGCGGCGATGGCGAGATTCGCGCCATCAAGCGCATGGTGCCGTGTCCCGGCGAACGGGCCAGCGACTGCCCCACATATCCTGCGGGAGTGCCCTTTCGCGCGGCGCTCGAGGTCAACGAGGGCTATTTCGCCGCGCGGGGCATCGAAGTCGGCGATCGGGTCGATCTGCCATGACGAGGGTTTCTTTCGGGCGCGCGCGCTTTACAATGGCTGACGTTCGATGTCGATCCGGCACCCACCCCGTGCCGGATGCTGCTGGCGAACGGCCACGAGCCGAACGCGATGGGTCCCCACCCCAATGGACCTGCATGCTCAGGGAGCCGCTCAGCTCCCCAGAATAGCCAATAAAATCAGCCAGGCCGGGTCCGCCGGCTGGCGCATGCAAGGATTCGGATCATGATCACACGCCGCTTCACCGGTCTTTCTGCCGCTTTCGCAGGGGCCGTTTTACTGTTCACCGCGCTGACCGCCCAGGCTCGCGAATACTCGGTCTCGACGGTCCTCTCGGACGCCTTTCCCTGGGGCCAGGCGGCCGAGAAATGGGCCGAACTGGTCGAGCAGCGCTCCGAGGGACGCATCACTCTGCGCGTCTATCCCAACTCGCAACTGGTCAACGGCGACCAGACCCGCGAGTTCTCGGCGATGCGCCAAGGGCTGATCGACATGGCGGTGGGCTCGACCATCAACTGGTCGCCGCAGGTGCCCGAGCTCAACCTGTTCTCGCTGCCGTTTCTGATGCCGGACTACGCCGCGGTCGATGCGATCACCGGCGGCGAGGCCGGCGAGCAGATCTTCGCGGCGATCGAGTCGCGCGGCGTCAAGCCGCTGGCCTGGGGCGAGAACGGCTTTCGCGAGCTCTCCAACTCCAAGCTGGCGATCGATTCGCCCGAGGGCCTCGACGGACTGAAGATTCGCGTGGTCGGCTCGCCGCTGTTCCAGGACACCTTCACCGCGCTGGGCGCCAATCCCACCCAGATGAGCTGGGCCGATGCCAAGCCGGCGCTGACCACCGGCGCCGTCGACGGTCAGGAGAACCCGCTGTCGGTATTCGACGTGGCGCGTATCGACCAGGTCGGCCAGAAATACCTGACGCTCTGGCACTACATGAACGATCCGCTGATCTTCGCCGTCAATCGCACCGTCTGGCAGCAGCTGCCGGAAGCGGATCGCGAACTGCTGCGTCAGGCGGCGGTCGATGCCGGCGCGTGGGAGATCGAGCTGTCGCGTGGGCAGCGCGACCAGCGCCTGGCCGACATCCAGTCGCGCGGCGTCGAGGTGGTCGAGCTCAGCGATGCGCAGCGTCAGGCATTCGCCGAGGCGACCCGGAGCGTGTATGACGAATGGACCCCGCAGATCGGCGAGGAGATCGTCGCGGCTGCGCGCGAGGCGGTCGCTAACCGCTGATTCGGGGTTTGTCGGTTTGCCGGCCAGCGTTCTGGCCTGGCCGGCTTCGTCACGAGGTCTTTCATGAAACCGCAACCGGATGCACGGCTCGAGCGCCTGCTGGCGAGTCTCGGGCTGATGATCATCGCGCTGATCAGTCTGGCCAACGTGGTGGTGCGCTACGTGACCGACGCCTCGTTCGCCTTCACCGAGGAGTTCTCGGTATTCCTGCTGGTGGTGGTGACCTTCGCCGGCGCGGCGGTGGCCGTGCGGCGCAACGGGCATATTCGCATCACGCTGGTCGAGCGCGCGCTGCCGCACCGGCTACGCCGCGCGCTGATCCTGTTCCAGGGTCTGGCGGGGCTGGTCGTGCTGGGGCTGATCGTGGGTTACGGGACGCAACTGGCCTGGCAGGAATACCACTGGCAGTCGCTGTCCCCGGGGCTCGGCGTGCCGCTGTGGTGGTACCTGGTCTGGCTGCCGCTGCTGGCACTGGCGATGCTGGTGCGGCTCGTCCAGCAGATTCGCGATCGCCTGCGCGGAGGGCTCGACGATGAGTGCTGATCTTTTGATGATCGCCAGCTTCCTGCTTCTGCTGCTGGCCGGTGTGCCGGTGGCGTTCTCGCTGGGTCTGGCCGGCGCGGTGGGCATCGTCACCGGCCTCTCGCCGGAGATGCTGGCGACGCTGGGCACCAACACCTACAACAGCATCGCCAAGTACCCGCTGATCGCGATACCGCTGTTCATTCTCACCGGGCTGGTCTTCGAGCGCGCCGGGGTCGCCGCGCGGCTGGTGCGCTTCGCCCAGGCGCTGATCGGTGCGCGGCATGGCGGACTGGCGCTGGTCGCGGTGCTGGTGTGCCTGATCATGGGCGGGATGAGCGGCTCGGGCCCGGCGGACGCCGCCGCGGTGGCGATGGTGATGCTGCCGAGCATGACCCGTGCGGGTTATCCGAAACCGTTCTCGGCGACGCTGATCGCCGCCTCGGCGTCGACGGCGATCCTGATCCCGCCATCGGTGGCGCTGATCCTGTATTCCATCGTGGTGCCCGGGGTCGACCTGCGCGCGCTGTTCGCCGCCGGGCTGTTTCCCGGCGTGCTCGCCGGCCTGGCGCTGCTGGTGCCGGCGTTCTGGCTGTCGCGCCGGCATGGCTGGGAGACGCCCGGCGAGGTCGAGCGTCCGCCGCTGGGCGAGAGCTTCCGCCAGGCGATCCCTGCGCTGTTCGCCCCGGTGTTGATCCTCGGCGGCTTGCGCAGCGGGCTGTTCACGCCCACCGAGGCCGCCGTGGTGGCGGTCGCCTATGGCGTGGTGGTGGGGCTGTTTGTTACCCGCGAGCTCGACTGGCGCGAGTTATGGCGATTGTTCGGCGAGGCGGCGACCATCTCCGGGGTGGTGATGCTGATCATCGCGCTGGCCGGCATCTTCGCCTGGGCGGGCACCATGCTGGGTACTTTCCGGAATCTCGCCGAGTGGCTGATTGCACTGTCCGACAACGGCGCAGTGCTGCTCGCGCTGATCATGTTCGCGGTGCTGCTCGCCGGCATGCTGCTCGATGCGATCTCGATCTACCTGATCCTGATGCCGATCCTGATTCCGGTGATGCAGCATTTCGAGTGGAATCCGGTGTGGTTCGGTATCCTGCTGGCGATGAACATCGCCATCGGCCAGTTCACCCCGCCGGTAGCGGTCAATCTGATGGTGACCACCGAGGTGGCCGGCATTCGCCTCGAGCAGACCCTGGGCTGGGCGCTGATCTTCGTCGTCGCGATGGCCGCGGCGCTGCTGGCGGTGGCGCTATTCCCCGAGATCGCCCTGTGGCTGCCGGGGGTGCTGGGCTACAATCTGTGAGCCCGGCGCTGATTGTTTCGATGGGGCGTCGCGGCATTTCACGCCTGCAGCATGATCGTTGGCTTTGGAGCCCACCGAAGGTACTCCGTTTTCAACGACTTAGTCAGTAAAAGGGCTGTCGTCCGCGGGTCGCTTTGGGTAAGATTGGCGTGCCGCAGCCGTAGTACCCGTGTCGCCGAGTGCTCCGGCGAGCGCTGATCGCTTTTGCAGCCCTGTGTAACCGTGCGTATCTTGACAGGGCAACGATTATTTCAGCCAGGCGGTCGTCATTGTCGATGCGCTTGGCGAATGCGCAGGATCGGTTCGCCTGCCAGCATGCCCGGTATCGTCCGATGAGCCATGTCGAGATGAATTGGCCAGGGACCGAACACGTGACAACAACCCAAATGAGGTGTCTTGCATGAAACGCCAGTTACTTTCCGCCGCTATGGCTTCCGGCGCCATCCTCGGTGCTGCCACACTCGCTGCACCGGCTCAGGCCCAGCAGAACTTCCTCACCATCGGCACCGGCGGCCAGACCGGCGTTTATTACGTCGTTGGCCAGTCGGTCTGCCGCATGGTCAACCGGGTCGAAGAGGCCAACATCAAGTGCAACGCGCCCTCGACCGGCGGTTCAGTGGCCAACATCAACGGCATCAAGTCCGGCGAGCTGGACATGGGCGTCGCCCAGTCGGACGTCGCCTATCGCGCCTACAACGGCGAAGGTAACTTCGAGAAACCGTTCAAGGATCTGCGTTCGGTATTCTCGATGCATGGCGAGCCGCTGACCTTGTTGGCCCGCGCCGACGCCAACATCGACGAGCTGGATGACCTCAAGGGCAAGCGCGTCAATATCGGCAACCCGGGCTCCGGCCAGCGCGCCACCATGGAAGTGCTGATGGACGCCAAGGGCTGGGACAACAGCGTCTATTCGCTGGCTTCCGAGCTGACCGCCGCCGAGCAGGCTTCCGCGTTGGCCGATAACAACATCGACGCCATGGTCTACGTGGTCGGCCATCCCAACGGCTCCATCCAGGAAGCCACCACCACCGTGGATGCCAACCTGGTGCCGCTCGACGGCGAGGCGGTCGATTCGCTGGTCGAGAAGTACCCGTACTACTCAACGGTCACGATCCCCGGCGGCCTGTACAAGGGCAACCCCGACGACGTCAAGACCTTCGGCGTGATGGCGACCGTGGTGACCGACGCCGACACCGACGCCGACACCGTCTATCAGACCGTCAAGTCGGTATTCGAGAACTTCGATCGCTTCAAGAAGCTGCATCCGGCATTTGCCAACCTCAAGCCCGAAGAGATGATCAGCAAGGGGCTGTCCGCACCTTTGCATGAAGGCGCAGCGCGTTACTACAAGGAACAGGGCTGGATCGAATAAATCCTCGAGACCTCCTGCGATGAGCTGATGCGCGGCCACCCGAAAGGGGGTCGCGCATCGTTGATTGTTGCGGGCCGCTGCGCCCTCGCGGCGGCCTACACTTGAAGCCAGTGTCAGCCAGGGCGTGTTGCGCCGCTGGCTGGCTTCTCTCGAATGACAGGGCACTCTACATGGCTGAAAGAAACAAGCCTGCGGCCAGTTCGAACGAGCTGGACGATCTGGTTGCCTCCAGCGATACCGGATCGCGCAAACTGGCCGGGACACCCAATCGTATTATGTTGGGCACGGCGGCTGCCTGGTCCCTGTTTCAGCTGTGGATCGCCTCGCCATTGCCGTTCATGGTCGGCTTCGGGGTGTTCAGTGCCACCGAGTCGCGGTCGATTCATCTGGCCTTTGCCATGTTCCTGGCCTACATGGCCTATCCGGCGTTCAAGCGCTCGCCGCGGGATCGGGTGCCGGCGATCGACTGGGTACTGGCGCTGGTCGCGGCAGCTACCGCGGCCTATCTGTATGTATTCTACGAACAGCTCGCCCAACGCCCCGGTGCGCCGATCCTGCAGGACGTGATCGTCGCCGTGACAGGGATCGTGTTGCTGCTCGAGGCAACGCGGCGTGCATTGGGCCCTCCGCTGATGATCGTGGCCATCGTGTTTCTCGTCTACTCGCTGGCTGGCCCCTACATGCCGGCCATGCTGGCGCATCAGGGCGTCAGTCTTGAAGGACTGGCCAACCATCAGTGGATCACCACCCAGGGTGTGTTCGGCATCGCGCTGGGCGTGTCGACCAGTTTCGTGTTCCTGTTCGTGCTGTTTGGCGCCTTGCTCGACAAGGCCGGTGCCGGCAACTATTTCATCAAGCTGGCGTTTTCGATGCTCGGTCACTACCGCGGCGGGCCGGCCAAGGCGGCCGTGGTCGCTTCGGGCATGACCGGGCTGATCTCCGGCTCGTCGATCGCCAACGTGGTGACGACCGGCACCTTCACCGTACCGATGATGAAGCGCGTGGGCTTTTCGGCCGAGAAGGCCGGCGCCGTCGAGGTGGCTTCGTCGGTCAATGGGCAGATCATGCCGCCGGTGATGGGCGCTGCTGCCTTCCTGATGGTCGAGTACGTGGGCATCTCCTATGTCGAGGTCATCAAGCATGCCTTCCTGCCCGCCTTGATCTCCTACATCGCACTGATCTACATCGTTCATCTGGAAGCGCTCAAGGCCGGCATGCAGGGCTTGAAGAGCAACAATCCGGTCAAGCCGTTGCTCAGCAAGGTGATCGGCTTTTTGACCGGGCTGATCGGGCTAATGGCGCTGTCGTTCGTCGTCTACTATGGCCTGGGCTGGCTGAAGCCGGTGCTCGGCGAGGCCACGCCGTGGGTGGTGGCGGTCGTGCTGATGCTCGTCTACGTGGCGTTGCTCAAGGTCAGCGCGCGTTATCCCGAGCTCGAGGAGGACGACCCCAACGAAGCGATCGTGCTGCCTCAGACCCGACCCACGTTGATGGTTGGCCTGCATTACATTCTGCCGGTGATCGTGCTGGTCTGGTGTCTGATGATCGAACGCCTGTCGCCGGGACTGTCGGCTTTCTGGGCGACCGTGCTGATGATAATCATCATCGTCACCCAGCGACCGCTGATCGCGATCTTCCGTGGGCGCAGCGACATGGCGGCTGACATTCGCGCCGGGTTCCAGGATCTCTGGGAGGGCCTGGTCAACGGCGCGCGTAACATGATCGGCATCGGTATCGCCACCGCGGCGGCCGGAATCATCGTCGGTGCGGTCTCGCAGACCGGGGTCGGCCTGGTACTCGCGGAACTCGTCGAGACCCTGTCGATGGGCAGCTTGTTCCTGATGCTGCTGCTGACAGCGGTACTCAGCCTGATTCTCGGCATGGGGCTGCCGACCACCGCCAACTACATCGTGGTGTCGGCCTTGCTGGCTCCGGTCATCGTCACCCTGGGGCAGCAGAACGGACTGCTGGTGCCGCTGATCGCGGTGCACCTGTTCGTGTTCTATTTCGGGATCATGGCCGACGTCACGCCGCCGGTGGGACTGGCTTCGTTCGCAGCGGCGGCGGTGTCGGGCGGCGATCCGATACGCACCGGCTTCCAGGCCTTCTACTACAGCTTGCGCACCGCAGCCCTGCCGTTCCTGTTCATCTTCAACACCGACCTGTTGCTGATCAATGTCGATCTCTGGCACGGCCTGTTGATCTTCGTCACCGCCACGGTGGCGATGCTGATCTTCGCGGCCGCGACCCAGGGCTTCATGCTGGTCAGGAACCGCTGGTACGAGAGTCTGCTGCTGCTGGTCGTGGCGTTTGCGCTGTTCCGCCCGGGGTTCTGGATGGACATGCTCGACGATCCCTATCGCAACGTGCCGACGGCGCAGTTCGAGCAGGCGCTGGGCAGTCTCGATGAGGGTGGGAGTCTGCGTGTCGAAGTGGCCGGGCTTAACGACTACGGCGACCCGGTCAGCTTCTTCGTTCGCGTGCCGTATCAGCCGGGCGCGACTCCGAGCGAGCGGATGGACAACCTGGGCCTGATGCTGATGCAGCAGGACGGCGAGACGCTGGTCGACATGACGACGTTCGGCAGCCCGGCCAAGGAGCTTGGCTTCGACTTCGACCAGCAGATCGTCTCGGTCCAGGTGCCGGAAGACGGGCGCCTGGCCAAGGAATGGATATGGGTGCCGGCGCTGGCGATCTTCATCCTCATCGTGCTCTTGCAGAGGCGTCGCCGAGGCGCGTCATCGACCAATGCCGTATCGGCTGCCTAGCCGGCCAAGGAGGATCGTCGCATGTATCAGAAGATCGTTTTGCCCGTCGACATGAACGAGCCGGCTTCATGGGAGCGCGCCCTGCCCACGGCGCTGGCGCTGTGCCGCACCTTCGGCGCCACGTTGCATGTCGTGACCGTGTTGCCCGATTACCACATGCCGCTGGTCGGCAGCTTCTTCCCGGCCGATTTCAGCGACAAGGCGCGCCAGGCGCTCGCCGATGCCCAGCATCGCTTCGTCGCCGAACACGTCCCTGACGACGTGCAGGCCCGCTGCGTCATCGCCGATGGCTCGCCCTACGAAGGCATCATCGAGTCGGTGCGCTCGGTCGGCGGCGATTTGATCGTCATGGCCTCGCATAACAGGCGCAAGCTGGCCGACTGGATACTGGGACCGAATGCCGAGCATGTCGTTCGTCACGCTGGCATTTCCGTGATGGTGGTACGTTAGTAGGTCTGAATGTTGAATCGGGCAAGCAAACAGGACGTGGCAAGCCCTCATAAGTGAAGCACGCGCTTCGATGAGAGGTTCAACCATGCGCCATTTCCTGTCCCTGACACTGTTCAAGCTGCTGATGGTGGTGCCGACATCGCTCTGGGCGGATACGCCGTTGCCGGTTCCCGAGGGGCGGGTGATCCTCAGCGTGACCGGCAAGCTCAGCCATACCAATGTCGGTGACGCCGCGGTCTTCGACGCCGCGATGCTCAAGGCACTGGGCATGCATACCGTGGCGACGCGAACCCCCTGGACCGAGGGCGTCTCGCAATTCTCGGGGCCGCTGGGGCGCGACCTGCTCGAGGCGGTCGGGGCGCAAGGCGACTCGTTGATCGTCAAGGCGCTCAACGACTTCGTCGCCGAGATCCCGGTCAGCGATTTCATCAAATACGATGTCATTCTGGCGATGATGCGCGACGCAAAGCGCCTGACGGTGCGTGACTTCGGGCCGCTCTTCATTCTCTACCCGTTCGACCAGCAACCCGAGCTACAAACCGAGAAGATCCGCTTTCGCAGCGTCTGGCAGGTCGCCAGCATCGAGATTCGATGAACGGCATGTACCCGTCGAGTCGAGGGCAGTAGCGTGCGCTATCCATTACGGCTCAAGTGGGCCACGGCGGCGGCGGTGTTCTTTTTCGTTGCTGCGCTGGTGGTCGTCAGCCTGATCTTCCGGGGCCAGGGCAGCCTGGTGCCGACGATCGGCAGCGATGCCGCCTGGGTCGCCTACAAGCTCGACCGCGAAACCATCGAGCTGCGCAACCAGCTATTGCGCAGCGAGTACGGCTCACCCCCGGCGCTCGACGAGCTGCAATTGAGTTTCGACCTGTTGTACAGCCGCTCCTATCTGCTGCGCGATGGTCAGATCGCCGAGCTGATTCGCTCGATTCCCAGGGTGCAAGGGCTTGTCGAGCCGGTTCTCGATCAGATCGAGGCACTCGACGACGACATGCAGCGTCTCGCTGGCCTCGATGCCGCCGCCGTCGAGCGCTTGCAGGCGGGTCTCCAGGCGCTCGGCGATAGCACTCAGCGACTGGTGATGGCGATCAACGAGCACTTTGCCCGGACCAAGACCGCGGCTCGGGAGACCATGTTCCAGCTGTATACGGCGCTACTGGCGCTGATCATGCTGATGAGCCTGGCGACCGTCATCGTGGTGCGCTTGTTGTTTCAGGAGGCGCGTGCCAACGACGCCTCTCGGCGCACCCTGGAGGTGCTCAGCCGCGAACTCGAAGTCACCGCGCACCGCGCCGAATCGGCGAGTCGCGCGAAGTCGGACTTCCTGGCGGTGGTCAGTCACGAGATACGCACCCCGCTCAACGGCGTGATCGGCATGAGCGCGCTATTGATGGAGCGTCAGCGCGACGCTCAGTCGCGGCATTATGCGCTGACCATCCACGAGAGCGCCGAGATTCTGCTCAGCCTGATCAACGACATTCTCGATTTCTCCAAGATCGAGGCCGGGCGGCTCGAACTTGAAATCGAAGCCTTCGATCTCGAACGCTGCATCGGCAGCGTCGTGCAGTTGCTCGCGCCGCGCGTGGAGGGCCTGCCGGTGAAGCTTGAATGGCGCATCGAGCCGGGCGTTCCCGCCCAGTTGATGGGCGACCCCGGTCGGCTGCGCCAGGTACTGCTCAATCTGGTGTCCAATGCGCTCAAGTTCACCACGCGTGGCGAGGTCGTGTTGTCGGCAGCGCCCGGCGGGGCGGGGCGGGTGCGTTTCACGGTCAGCGATAGCGGATGCGGCATTGCCGAATCGCGTCAGTCGACGCTGTTCGAGCCATTCCGCCAGGGCGACGTCTCCACGGCGCGGCACTACGGCGGCACCGGGCTGGGCCTGGCGATCTGCAAGCGCCTGGTCAACGCCATGGGAGGCACCATCGGCTTCGTCAGTCAGCCCAATCAGGGCAGCCGTTTCTGGTTCGAAGTACCGCTGCCGCGTGCCGAGACGCTGGCCGTGCAGGCGCCGTCGCGGCTTCCCTTCCCGCCGCTCGGCGAGACGCCGTTCCATGGCCGGGTGCTAATCGCCGAGGACAATGCCGTCAACCGGCGGGTGGCGATCGCGCTGCTCGAGCGCTTCGGCCTCGAGATCGATGTCGCCGAGAACGGTCGGCTGGCCGTGTCCCGGGCGCTGGCCGGCGACTATGATCTGATCTTCATGGACATGCAGATGCCCGAGCTGGACGGCATCGAGGCCACTCGCGAGATTCGCGCCGCGGGCGGCGCCCGGGCCGAAGTGCCGATCGTGGCGATGACCGCCGGGGTGCTCGATGGCGTCCGCGAGCGCGCCCTGGCGGCGGGCCTCAACGATTACCTGACCAAGCCGGTACTGCCCGGCCAGCTCGAGCGGATGCTGAACCGCTTCCTGACGGCAACGCCGGAAACGTGGCAACCAGCCATCAACGCCACCGACCCCGGCAGCTTGGACGAGGCGCTGATCGACCCCGAGGTGCTGGCCGAGATCAAAAGCGCCTTGGGTTCGAAGATGGTCGATGAACTGGTGCAGCTCTACCGGCAACAGGTGCCCGAACGCCTGGCCGAGCTCGACGCGGCGGTGAGCGGCGATGGCATGACGCTGGCCGAGCAGGCGCATCGTCTCAAGGGCGAGTCGAGCGGGCTGGGACTCAACCGGGTGACGACGATGGCGACGGCGCTCGAGCGCGACGCGATCCACCTCGACGTCGCCGATCGCCGCCTGCGGGTGACGGCGATCGCGGCGGCGCTGGGCGACACGCTGGAGGCGCTGGAGCGCCTGGACGCAACGACCTGACGCATCAGCGAAAGCGCGTGTCGAGCCCGTCGCTGCCCAACTGGCTCATCTCGCTGGGTCGGCCTTCGGCGTCGAAGCGCACATAACCGATGCCCGCGCCGTTCCACAGCCGCTCGCCGGCCTTGGCGCGATCGGGCGTCAGAGGCTGGACGCGCATCCGGCGCCGCTTGGTGAACCAGTTGAGGGGCGACCAGGGCGCGTACAGCCAACGGTTGAGGCGATCGAACCAGTCGAGCAGGGTATCGGGAAAGCTGTTCTTGATGCCGCTGCTGGTGATCTGCCAGATGTCGGGGCCCTGCTGGCGGGCGCGCAGGCGTACCCGATAGACGAACGAATAATGCACGTCGCCGGAGAGGATCGTGTAGTGCCGCGGGGTGCGGGTATGCCGAAAGATATTCAGAATCACGCTCGCCGCGCCGCGATGGGCCATCCAGTTCTCGGCATCCACCAGCAGCGGCTTGCCGAACAACGTGAACAGCCGCTGGACCCCCTCGATCAGCTTGACGCCGAACACCGGCGCCGGTGACACCACGATGACCGTGGGCTCGTCGAGCAGATCCTGCTGGAAGTCGGTCAACGCCTCCCAGTCCATCAGCCCCGACGGCCGGTGACGCGCGCGTTCGCTGCGCCAGCGTCGGGTGCGCGTATCGAGCACCACCAGTTTGGGTTGGCTGGCCAAGGTGTATCCCCAGTCGCCCAACTGCAGCAGTTCGCTGATCAGCGCATCCTGGCGAGCGGCCGGCAGGCGCTCCTCGGCGACCCGTTCGAACAGCTCGGTAAGCGCGCTCAGCGGCATCGCCAGGCGGTCGGGGTCGTTGCCCCAACCCTGGCAGAGCAGGTAGGCGAGCAGCGCGTTGCCGATGATGCGTCGCGAGAAGGGGTTGCCGTAGGCGGTCTCTTCCCAGGCGGCGGTCAGATTCCAGTCGTCGGTGATGTCGTGATCGTCGAAGATCATCAACGTCGGCAACTGGGCCATGACCCGGGCGACCGCCGGCAGTTGCTCGGCGAAAGCGTCGATGATCGCGGCCTCGTCGGCGTAGCGCGCGGCGTCCTTGGCGCCTAGCGCCGGCGTGGCGGGGGCGATCAGCCGCCACGGCACCGGCGAGAATACCAGCAGGTACATGGCCAGGATTTCAGCGAAGGTGATCAGATGGTTGGCGGCGCTGGCGGTGGTGAAGATGGGCTTTTTCACGCCGCCGAAGAAGCGCTCGCGCAACGCCTCGTTGGATTCGAACTCGGGCAGCAGCCGCTCGCGGCGATAGTAGCTCTCGGGGGCGGCGTACAGTGCATCGCTGTCGGCCACCACTGCGCCCTCGAGAGTCTCGCCAACCAGCCCCAGCCGAGCGATCAGCGCATGGATGGCCACCAGCATCGGCCCGGCGACATCGTCGGCGTAGATCTGATCGCCACTCAGCATCACTAGCGCGGGACGCGCTTCGGCCCGGTCATGCTGCGGCTCGAGCCAGGCATCGGCACGCGCCAGGCCATCCTCGCCAGGGTGATGCGGCCGTCGGCAGGAGCCGTGCAGCAGTGCATCGATGCGCGACTTGACGACGAACGCCGGGCGCTGCTGACCGGGATAGAGCAGGTGCGGCGCCCAGTCGGCAATGCCTGTGCCGGCGGAGTGCCCGTCGGCTATCCGCAGGTCATAACCGATCAACGTATCGCCGGGCAGCGGGGTCTCCAGGCTGACGTCGATCAGCTGGATCACGGCGTGCCGACCCACGCTAAGCTGCTGACGATGCGCCGAATCGAGGCCGACCTCGATCGGTCGGCCATCGGGCGGATGGAGCGTCAGGGTGAGTTCCAGCTTGCGGCTGGTGGCCAGCCACAGCACCACGCGGCAGGGTTCCAGCCGGCGCAGCAATGGGCCGGCCAGCACCTCGGGCAATGCGTCGCGGGTGTCGGGGGCTGGCGTGGGGCGGTCGTCCATGCAGGGGTGGCATCGTTGGCGGTGGTGATGCCAGCTTACCGGCCCGCGCGGTCACTGGCCATGCCCGTGCGCCGGCAATCGCTACGCCTCGGGGTAGGCCTGTTCGGCGAGGCAGGCCCGCACTTCCTCGTCGTCGGTTTGCTCGAAGCGCCAATACCATTGACCGACCGCGCTGAAATTCTCCGGCGTGGCCAGGCAGACGACGTCATCGGCCTCGCGGCTCAGCGAGGCGAGGGAGTCGGCGGGTGCCACCGGGACCGCCAGAATGCAGCGCTCGGCACCCAGCTTGCGTACCGCGCGAAGTGCCGCGCGCATCGTCGAGCCGGTGGCGATGCCGTCGTCGACCAGCACCACGTCGCGCCCGGCGAGTGACGGAAACGGCCGCTCGCCGCGATAGCGCGCTTCGCGGCGCTCGAGTTCGTCGCGCTCGCGATCGACGACGCGCTGCAGGGCGCGAGCGTCGATCGCCAGGCGCTCGATCAGCGCTTCGTCGAGCACGCTGACGTCGCCACTGGCCAGCGCGCCCATGGCGAATTCCTCATGCCCCGGCACCCCCAGCTTGCGCACGATCAGCACCTCGAGTGGCGCCTTCAAGGCTTGTGCGATCCGCGCCGCCACCGGAACGCCGCCACGCGGCAGACCGATGATCAGCGGGTGGCGATAGCTCTGCCGCCGGAGGCGCGCGGCGAGCCGGTCCCCGGCATCATGGCGGTCGCGCAGGGGGAGTTCGGTACGCTCGTCACGAAAGGGAAGGTCGGTCATGCTGCCTCCGCTAACCAGTGTGGTTGCCATGCCTATAGCGTGGCCGTCGGTCGCCGATCTGGCCAGCGAAGCGTACCCGACAGACTGTCAGGCACGCCGATAGCGCAGCGTACGCTCGACCATCTCGGCGCCGGGCTTATAGTCGCCGCGTGTCGCGGCGATCGCCCGGGCCAGCGTCAGCTCGACGATCCGCGCATGGTCCTGCGGCAACGAGTTGACCGGTTGCGGCAGGAAGTCGAGCAGCCGGTCGTCGCCGAAGGTGGCCAGGCGCAGCGATGCCGACAGGCCGCCATTGGCGAGCAGCACGTCGAGTGCGCCGTCGAGCAGAGTATAGGAAGCGGTGACCAGGGCGTCGGGCAGCCCGTCCTCGTCGATGAGCCGCTGCATCAGTCGCGCGCCGTCGGCCCGGTCGTAACGTTCACCGGTACGGATGGATGCCTCGCAGGGGTGTCCCGCCAGGGCGCGCTGGAAGCCCTGACGCCGTTCGCGAGTGATCGACAGCGCTTCGACGGCATCGAACAGCACGATGTGCCGTACCCGCTCGTCGAGCAGCGAGCGGGTCAGCGCTTCGGCCGCGGTCGCGTTGTGGCTCAAGATGCACACGAAGTGCGACGGGTCGAGGGCGCGATCCACGGCGATCACCGGTAGGCCGCCAGCCATCAGCTCGCGATAGAAAGGGTCGTCGGAGGCCAAACTACTCGCCACGATCAGCGCCTGACAGCGCTGCGCGCGCAGCGCCAAGGCCAGGTCGCGCTCGGTGTCGGCATCGTCGTCGGAGCCGGCGATCAGCAGTTGGTAGCCCTGATCGCGGGCGCCGCGCTCGAGACGCTTGGCGAGTCGCGCGTAACTGGCGTTCTCCAGGTCGGGGATGATCAGCCCCAGGGTGCGGCTCTGACCGCGGCGCAATGCGGCGGCCTGGGCATCGACCCGGTACTGGTGACGCTCGACCATCGCCATCACCCGCTCGACCGTTTCGCGGCTGATGCGGCGCTCCTCGGCCTTGCCGTTGATCACGTAGCTGGCGGTGGTGCGCGACACCCCGGCGAGCCGGGCTATTTCAGCGAGAGTCATTGGTCGTCCTGTCGATGGTTGATAACCCGGGCGAGGGTCGTGGCATAGACGCGCACAACGCCAGATTCATTTTAGGTTCATCGTATTTTGCCGGTAAACGCGGCTTCACTGGGTGCATGCCACAGCGCCTTGAGCTGGCTATTGAGGGTACAGCGTGGCCAGCGGCTGTGCTTGATCTCGCGTCGACCAGCAGCACGATCCTCACGTAACCGATGGCATCATCGCGCCGCCGAACTTGGCGTAATGCAACCAGGATTCTAACAATCAACCCCCCTTAATCTGATTAACGCCGACTCGGTTGCTTAACCATGGTATTTTTTATTCTTTATTTTCAATAGCTTATTGCAAATTCCTGGCATGAAGCCTATGGTTTTCCTCTCCTTGCCGATAGCCGGATTCAGCCTGCCTTGCGGGACAGGTAAAGCCGCTTAACCAGCAGTGAGCTTATGAATTTTCTTTCTCTAGTAGGTTTGGCGTTTGCAATGTCGACCGATGCCTTCGCTGCGTCGATAGGCAGAGGCGTTTCGCTCGGGCGAACTCACCTGGTTGAAGCGCTGCGTATTGGCATTATTTTCGGAACGGTCGAAGCGATCACTCCTGTGATTGGCTGGGGACTGGGGATGGCTGCCAATAGGCTGGTTTCGAACTGGGATCATTGGGTCGCCTTTGCTCTGTTGAGCATGCTCGGTCTCTCCATGATTTATAAGGGACTCAAGTCGGATGGGGGGGAGCCGGAGGACGAGAAAAAGGATGCCGGGTCGAAATCTGTGCCTTTTCTAGCGCTTACGGCTATTGCCACGAGCATCGATGCGATGGCGGTTGGTATTACCTTGGCTTTTACCGACGTCAACATCCTTGTTGCAGCTGCAATAATCGGCTTGGCAACAACACTGATGGTCACGATCGGTATCATGCTTGGGCGGGCTATAGGCTCGCTGGTTGGTAAGCGGGCGGAGATCGTTGGTGGCCTTGTCCTGATCGGCATAGGCACATGGATCGCCTACGTATCCGTGGTCGGATGATAGACTGAAGGCTTGTCCGGGAATAAGAATTGTAACTATTCAGGTGGTTCTGAATTAGGGTCGCCAACCAGCTGATTTCTCTGGCATGGTGTCCCGAGATACCACTACGCCATGCGGTGACATGACCATCAGCGACATCAACGTCGACGAGGCCCTGGAACGGGTCCGGCAGCAGCTCAAGGAAGACCGCACGGTCTCCCCGTCGCTGCGTGCCGCCATCGACGTGCTGATGCTGCTGGTCAAGCTCATGGCCGACCGGTTGGCCACCGGCAGCCGCAACAGCAGCAAGCCACCGTCCCAGGATCCCAACCGCCAGCGCCGCTCGCGCGCCAAAGGCGAACGCCGTCCCGGTGGGCAGCCAGGGCATGCGGGCAAGACGTTGGCGCCGGTGACGAACCCCGACGAGGTGGTCAAGCTCCGCGTCGATCGTCGGCATCTGCCTACAGGGCGCACCTATCGCAGCATTGGCGTCGAGACCCGCCAGGTGCAGGACATCGTGATCCAGGCCGTGGTCACCGAGTACCAGGCCGAGATAGTGGAAGATGACCAGGGGCAGCGCCATGTGGCGCCATTCCCCGAGGGTGTGACGCGGCCCATCCAGTATGGGCCGCGCCTCAAGGCACACGCGGTCTATCTCTCGCAGTACCAGCTGCTGCCCTATGCGCGCATTCGGGAGCTGCTCACCTCGCAGTGTGGCCTGTCGTTGAGCACCGGCACGCTGTTCGCCTTCAACCAGGAGGCCTACCAGCGGGCCGAGGCGTTCGCCGAGTGGGTGGTCCCGGCGCTACGCCAAGCGCCCACCGTGCATGCCGATGAAACCGGGATGCAGGTGGGCGGCAAGCGTTACTGGCTGCACAGTGCCTCCAATGACGCCCTGACCTGGTTGGCCCCGCATCCCAAGCGCGGCCAGGAGGCGATGGATGCCATCGGCGTATTGCCCTTCGTGTGTGGCGTGCTGGTGCATGATCA
>NZ_JAIRBP010000046.1:0-17275 GCF_021151495.1 Halomonas sp. IOP_31
TAGGCCGGCTCCAGGCGTTGATTGGTGCTCGGGTCGATGGCCTGAATCGGCTCGCTGGCCCCAGCGACGGCCTGCTGGCCGATGAGTAGTTTGCCTTCCAAGGTCATGACTTCCTCCTGAGTTGCGCGGGCCGAAAAGCGGCCCGTCGTGGCTAGGCTTTCGGGTGCTACGATTCCTGATACTTGGCGTACATGTTCCTGGCCCGGTTGAGGTGCTGGTACATCATCTCGCGGGCCGATTCGCCGTCGCGGGCGAAGATCGCTTCGAGCACGTAGGTGTGCTCCTCCTCGACACGGGCCAGGTACCTGTCGGTCGCCGAGGTGTTGATCTCGATGCTCATCAGCTTGGCACGCGGAATGACGCTCTGGCTGAGTTGTTCGTAGAACGACTTGAAGAAGGGGTTATGGGTCGCCGCGGCGATGGCATAGTGGAACTCGTAATCCTCGACGCGCGCCTGAGAACTTGCGGCGCGTGCGCGAACGAACGCATCGTGCTTGTCACGCAGGATGCGTCGATCGTCGTCGTCATGACGCAGCGCCGCCAGCTCGGCGGCGGCCGGCTCGATGTTCAGCCGCAACTCGAGCACATGCAGGATGTCCTCGACCGTGGTCGGGCTGATGCGGTTGGCGGGCATCGCCTCGACAATGGCATTGCGCAACACCGTGGTACCCACGCCGCGGCGGGTCTCGACGAGACCCAGCGACTTGAGGTGGGTGATCGCCTCGCGGATGACCGTACGGCTGACCCCGAAGGAGTCGCACAGGCCATTCTCGGTCGGCAGCTTTTCGCCGACGGCAATCCCGCCGTTGACGATCAGCGCCTCGAGCTGGTCGGCCACGTGCAGCGAGAGGCTGCCCTCCCGTGAAACGCGCTGTATGTTCAGCGTCTTCAAGCCATTCATTGCGTCGTTCTTGCCTGCCATATCGGTTTCCACTGCGCCACGGGTTGAGAAGCTTTCGAGCCTGGCCGTCTGGCACCAGTGCGGATCGCCTGGGACGCTGTCACGGCAATCCGCTCACTGGACCACGCACCGACAGCTCAATCGTCGGGGTGGCCGAAGGTGGCGAACGGCCCACCCTGAAAGATGACCGTCGGGTCCTGAGGGTCGATTTCGGGGGCCGCGCCCTCGATCTCTTCGCGCCAGGGCTCGGAGCTGTCCTTGGGCACCCAGCCCAGGAACGAGGCCTTGCTGTTGTCCCACCACTGTTCGGAGTTGTTGGAAGCGCCATAGACGACGGTATAGCCCAGCTTAGGCGCCGAGAGCGCGCGCTGCGCGAGGCTGACGAAGTCCTCGCCGCTCAGCCAGATCGCCAACTTGCGGGTATCGGTCGGCTTGGGATGGCACCAGCCGATGCGCACGCTCAGGGTCTCGATGTCGAACTTGTGATAGTAAAGACAGGCCAGGTCTTCGCCGAAGCACTTCGAGACGCCATAGATCGAGTCGGGGCGATGCGGGACCTGAGTATCGAGCTTCTGCGTGCGCTCGTAATAGCCCGTCGTGTGATTGGAACTGGCGAAGATGATGCGCGGCTTGCCATGCTGCCGGGCCGCCTCGTACAGATTGTAGGTGCCGATAATATTGGCCTGAAGAATGCTGTTCCAGGGTTTCTCCAGCGAGACGCCGCCCAGGTGGATAATGGCATCGCAGCCCTCCACCAGCGAACTGACGGCCTGGGCATCCGCCAGATCGCACGTCACCAGCTCTTCATGGCTGGCTGCCTCGCCCAGATCACCGATATCCGACAGACGCACCTGCTTCGCCAGCGTTGCGAGCTGCGGCCGGATGAGACGCCCCATCCCGCCGGCGGCACCGGTCACCAGAAGACGATTGATCATGTGTTCCTCCCTCGTTCATGGCCATCGCAATGCATGTCGATGGCGTACCTAGTAGTCACGCATATGTCTGAAATCGAAAGTCACTCGAACCCGTACAGCGTTGCCGGATTGTCGACCAGAATCTTTCGCTGCACCTCGGGGCTCGCCCAGTCGAGCAGCACGTCGAGCTGTTCGGCATCGTCGGGATACTGCTCGCGTGGCACGCCGACGTGCGGCCAGTTGGAGCCCCAGAGGATGCGCTCGGGGGCATGCGCGATGACCCGCTTGGCGATCGCCCCGATATCCGCGTAGTCGGGACCGCCGGTCCGGCTGGCTTCGTAGCCGGCGCAGATCTTGAACCAGGCGTTGCCGCGGTCGAGCAGCCGCAGGATCTCCTCGACCCGGGCGTCGTCCGCCGGCACCGGCGGCATGAACTTGCCGATATGATCGATAATGTACTCGCCTTCGATGCGCTGCAGGCCGTCGAGATAGTCGTGCAAGTTGCAGCCGTTGAACTGCACCATCAGGTGCCAGCCCAGCGGACGGATGCGCCGCTCGACATCGAACATCTGCTCATGGGTGACCGCGCCGCCTGGCAGGTTCATGATCCGCGCCCCGCGCACGCCCTTGGCGTGCCAGACCTGCAGGTCGCTGTCCGGGGTATCGGGGGTCACCGCAGCAACGCCGCGGGCGGCTTGCGTGCCCAGTTGATCGAGCGCCGCGAGCAAGGCGCTGTTGTCACGCTGGTAGGCGTTGGGCTGGGTGACCACCACCCGCTCCAGCGACAGCCGTTGCTGAACGCGACAATAGTCCTCGACCGTCGCCAGCTCGGGGATCCTGGGGCCGCCGGGTTGGGCTTCGAAGCCCGGCAGGTACAGATGAATGTGACAGTCGGTGGCCCCGGCCGGCGCCTTGAGCCTGGGCGCCGGACCGTCGAGCGGGCGGGTGTTGGCGGGAATCTCTGACACGCTCATGCCTCCTTCAAAGCGAATTGGCGCAATGCCTCGCGGTTGATCTCGATGCCTAGGCCGGGACCGTCCGGGATACGCACGACGCCCTGGTCATGCTCGATCGGCGTTTGCACGACGGCCTGGCGGAACGGGTTCCTGGTGCGATCGAACTCCATGATCGGCTCGATGGGCTTGCGGCGCGGCGGATTGGGCGGCAGTGCCGCCATGAACTGCAAGCTGGCCGCGAGACACACCGCCGTGCCCCACACGTGCGGCACCAGGCGCACGCCGAACATCGCCGCCATGTCGGCGACGCGGCGCATTTCGGTGAATCCGCCCACCCCGCAGACATCGGGCTGGGCGATATCCACCGCGCGACTCGAGAGCGGCTCGAGCATGGCGTAGCGGCCGTGCCAGTTCTCGCCACTGGCCACGGGGATCGGCTGGCCGTCGCGTACCGCGCGGTAGGTGGCGATCTGTTCAGGGAGCACCGGCTCCTCGAACCAGTCGATGCGGTACTGTTCCGCCCGCTTGCCGACCTCCAGCGCTTCCAACAGGTCATAGCCGTGGTTGGCGTCGATCATCAGCCGACGCTCGGGGCCGATCGCCTCGCGCGCCGCGGCAATCGAGCGCAGATCCTCTTCGACATCGAAGCCGATCTTGATCTTGACACCATGAAAGCCTTCGCGGGCGTAGCCGGCCACCTCGTCGGCGACATCCTGGACCCGGTCGATACCGTCGCGGCGAAACGAGCCCGTGGCGTAGGCACGCACGCTGTCGCGAAAGCGTCCGCCCAGCAGCTCGCTGACCGGCGCGCCGTAATGCTTGCCCTTGATGTCCCACAGGGCGATATCGATGCCGCTCAGCGCCGTCACGGTCAGCCCACGCTGGCCCTGGTCGCGCAAGCGATTGTAGAGCTCGAGCCAGAGCTTCTCGGTTTCCAGCGGGTTCTGACCGATCAGCGCCGCGGCGTAGATGTCGACCACCGCCGCATTGGCCTTGGCCGGCCCCAGGCACTCGCCCCAGCCCACCGTGCCGTCGTCGCAGACCACCTCCACCAGACAGTGCTGGCGCCGTTCGAAGCGCATCGAGGCGCTTTCGAAGGCTTGGTCGAGTTTATGGTCGAGGAGGTGCGTGTGTATCTTTTCGATCTTCATATCGGACAGCCAATGATCGTATGGAAGTAAGCGCTATTCGAAGAAACCCGGCAACGTCAGCGAGATCGCCGGCACGTAGGTCACCAGCATCAACACCACGAACAGCGCCAGGTAGAACGGCCAGATGGTGCGTACCGTCTGCTCGATCTTGATCTTGCCGATCACGCTGCCCACGAACAGACAGGTGCCGACCGGCGGCGTACACAGCCCCAGGCCGAGATTCATCATCATGATGATGCCGAACTGGATCGGATCTACGCCGAACTGGGCCGCCACCGGCAGGAAGATCGGCGTGATGATCAGGATCAGCGCCGCCATGTCCATGATCATGCCCAACCCCAGCAACAGCAGGTTGAGCATCAACAGCACGACGTAGGGGTTGTCGGAGATGCTCAGCAACGTATCGGTCAGCAGTTGCGGCACACTGTACAGCGCCAGCAGATACGAGAATGCCGAGGCGCAGCCCACCAGGATCATCACCAGCGACGTAGTGCGCACGGCCTGATAGACCGCCCGCTTGAACGACTCCCAGCGCAGCTCGCGATATACCAAACTAGTCACCACGATGGCGTAGATCGCGCCGAAGGCGCCGGATTCGGTCACCGTCAGGATCCCCGAGAGCACCCCGCCGACAATGATCACGGCAGTCAGCAGTCCGGGTAGCGCCGCCGCGAAGCTGACGATCAGCGCCATCCAGCCGGGGAACGGCTCGCCCCCGTAACCCCGCTTGACCGCCACGATGTAGGCTGCCAACGCCAGGACCAGACACATCAGCACGCCCGGCACGATACCGGCGATGAACAGTTTGGTTATCGAGATGCCGCCGCCCGCGGCGACAGCGTAGAGGATCATGTTTTGGCTGGGCGGAATGACCACCCCGGCGATGGAAGACGTTACGGTCACGTTGACCGCGTAGTCGGCGTCGTAGCCCTTTTCCTTCATGGCCGGGATGAGGATCGAGCCGAGCGCCGAGGTATCGGCGACCGCCGAGCCGGAGATGCCTCCGAACAACATCGACGAACTGACGTTGACCATGCCCAGCCCGCCACGCACTCGGCCCACGGCCGCCGAGGCCAGTCGCACCAGCCGGCTGGAGATCCCGCCATGCAGCATCAGTTCGCCGGCAAAGATGAAGAACGGTATGGCCAGCAGCGAAAAGACCGAGATACCGGAAAGAATTCGCTGAAAAGCCACGAACAATGGCAGGCCTTCGTAGAGAAAAGCTCCGACCGCCGCCAGGCCAACGGCGAAGGTCACCGGAGCGCCGACGATAAGACCCAGAAAGAACAGGCCGAACAGGATCGTAAGTCCCATAAGATCAAACCTCTCGTGACTTGAGCAGGCGCTGAGCGATATTGACGCAGGAGAACAAGACCATCAGCACACCGCTGATCACCAGCGGTGCCGCACGCCAACTCTCGGAAAAGCCGATTATCGGAATGGGACGACTGAGATTTTCCATGACCAGTTGCCAGCCCTGCCAGGTCATGAAAAAACCGAAGAAAGTGACGAAAAGATCGGCAATATAGCGCATGATTTCACGTGGAAATGCGGGCAGTCCCTCGCGTACGAAATCGATGGCCAGGTGACTGTTATTGCGCACCCCGGCGGCTGCGCCGAGGAAAGTGATGTAGACGACAATAACCAACGATGTCTGCTCGACCCAGGTTGGCGTATCGTTGAGTACATAACGTCCGAAGACCAGCCAGCCGAAGGTGATGACCATGAAAACCATCAGCACGCCCGCCACGATGATGCAGAAATGGGCGATACCATCCAGAAATCTATCCAGCAGTGTCTTCGGAGTTGCTTCTGCATCCTGATCACTGATTTGATCGAAGTAGGAACTCACGGAGGTTAATCCTTTCAAGTCCCCCCGGGTCGATACCGGCCCGGGGGAGTTCATGGATTGATACGATTACTGCTGCGCGGCCTGGATATCGGTGACCAGCGACTCGAGTTGCGGGTTCTGCTTGACGAACTCGGCGTAGATGGGCTGCATCTTTTCCTGGAATGCCGCTTTGTCGGTCACTTCGTTGACCTCCACGCCAGCGCTGACAATTTTCTCGCGGCTAGCCTTGGAGCCCTCGGCCCAGAGTTGCCGCTGTTTCTTGGCGGCGTTCTCTGCAGCCTGACGAACGATCTGCTGATCTTCTTCGCTGAGATCTTCCCAACTGGACTTGGCGATACACAGACACTCCGGCAGGATCAGATGCTCGGTCAGTGAATAGTACTGGGCAATTTCGTAGTGGCCACTAGACTCGTAAGAGGGATAATTGTTCTCGGCGCCGTCGATAACCCCGGTCTTGAGCGCCTGATAGACGTCACTGTAGGCCATGGGTGTCGCATTGCCGCCCAGGTTATCGATCATCTCCACGTACAAGTCGTTGTTCATCACGCGGACCTTGAGCCCTTGGACGTCCTCGGGCGTTTCCACCGGACGAGCGGTGTTGTAAAGACTGCGCGCGCCGGAGCCGAACCAGGACAGGGCGATGAGGTTCTTTTCGGCGAGCGCATCGGCGAAGCGGTCGCCTATTTCACCGTCCATGACCTTGTACATGTCTTCAACGCTATTGAAGATGAACGGCAGCGATAGCACGTTGGTGGCCGGCACGATCGGCCCCATCGGGCCCATGTTGAAGTTGGCAAAGTCCAGCGCGCCGCTGCGAGTCTGCTCGATGGCGTCCGGCTGGTTGCCCAGAACCCCGCTGTTATAAACCTTGGGCTCGACACGACCCTCGGTCTTCTCGGCGACCTCCTTGGCGAAACCTTCCAGCGCTACGGTATTCGGGTAGCCCGGTGGCTGGATGTTCCAGCCCCGCCACTGCTCGGCCTGGACCGGCATGGCCATGGCGGTCAGTGCACCCGCAATCGCGGTGACTTGCAGGCAACCGGCTACACTAAAGCGCTTACTTGTTTGCATGATATGACTCCTGTTGTATCGCTGGTTTTGTCGTTATAGCTGATGGGCTGTTTCAACCAATCTTTCGAGTTGCTGACGCTCGTCCAGGCTCGGCATGACAAGCGGAGAGCGTACGTTTCCGGCAGGCTTGCCGATGATGTCGGCGCCCGCCTTGATCAGGCTTACTGCATAGCCCTTCTTGTTATCGCGAAGTTCGATGAAGGGAATGAAGAACTTCTGGGTAATGTCTCGAACCACCTCCTTATTGCCTTTCCTGAGCTCCCGGTAGAACTTCACCGCCATTTCCGGCACGAAGTTGAATACCGCCGAGGAGTAGGTGTTGACGCCGATGGACAGATACGCCTCGGCGAAGATCTCGGCGGTGGGCACGCCGCCCACGTAAACCAGGCGATCGCCGACCGTCTTGACGATCTTGTTGAGCGCCTGGATGTCACCCTTGCCGTCCTTCAGGCCGATCAGATTGGGGCAGGCATCGGCGAGCTTTTGCACGGCGTCGGCCTCGAGAATGCCGTTGCCGCGGTTGTAGTAGATGACGTTGATCGACGTCGAATCGCAGATCTGGCGGGCGTACTCCACCAGGCCGTCCTGCGGGCATTCGGTGAGGTATGGCGGCATCAGCAGGATACCGTCGGCGCCCGCTTCTTCGGCGGCCTTGGCGTAGGCCTGGCCGGCGCCAACGCTCAGCCCGGCGCTGGCGATGACCGGCAGCTTGCCGCCCACCGCCTCGACGGCCTGGGAAACGATCGCGCGGTACTCGTCCAGCGTCAGGTTGAAGAACTCGCCGGTCCCGCCGGCCACGAATACGGCGGAGATGTCATGACTGACGAACCACTCGAGGCGCTTGCGATAGCCCTCGGCATCGAAGGCGCCGCTGGCGTCGAAGTCGGTGATGGGGAACGAAAGCAGGCCATCGCCGACCGCTTTCACGACATCGTCTCTTGAAAAACTCACGTTCGTTCCTCTTGCTCGAGCCCCTGCGGTGGGACACAGACATGGGCGAAGACAGCAGGACTTGTTAGCTCTCTTCTGGCCTGTTTGTCATACATCATACAAATGAAAGTAAGGTTTAGCCAAAACCAAAGCAACATCAACCATAGTTGATAAGACCAAAGGCTAATGAATAGTCATGCGAACAAGCCTTACAACTGATCGGCCACATGCAGTGACAGGCTACCCTTGCGCGGAATCCACCGAACGTTCAGATGCGCCAGGTTAACCCGCGTTATAAGCTTGCCTGCCATGACTTAATTCCTTTATAGCGTGGTTGAGTGTTGATTCATGGAACGTGCACTCAGTCAGCGCACCATGGTGGGTTTCTTGGGATCGAAGGCCCAGCCAGGGATCAGGTACTGCATGGCCATGGCATCGTTACGCTGCGTGACATCGAGGCTCTTGTAGAGCGCATGGGCCGCATCGAGCTGCTCCATGTCCAGCTCGATACCCAACCCGGGCGCGTCGGGCACACGCAGCTTGCCGTCGCGAATCTGGAACGGCTCCTTGGTGATGCGCTGGCCATCCTGCCAGATCCAGTGGGTGTCGATGGCGGTGATCTCGCCCGGGCAGGCCGCGGCCACGTGGGTCATCATCGCCAGCGAGACATCGAAGTGATTGTTGCTGTGCGAGCCCCAGGTCATGCCCCACGCGTTGCAGAGTTCCCCCACCGCGACAGCGCCCTGCATGGTCCAGAAGTGACAATCGGCCAGCGGAATGTCCACGGCATTGAGCTGCACCGCGTACTGCAGCTGCTTGAAGTCGGTGGCGATCATGTTGGTCGCCGTGGGCAGGCCGGTACGCTTCTTGAATTCGGCCATGGTCTCGCGCCCGGAATAGCTGTCTTCCTGACCGCAGGGATCTTCGGCGTAGCTCAGCAGATCGCGGATCGGCGTCAGCACGCGCACCGCTTCGTCCAGCGTCCAGGCTCCATTGGGGTCGAGGGTCAACCGCGCCTCGGGGAACGCCTCGTGCAACGCCCGGATGCAGTCGGCTTCCTCCTCGCCGCGCAGTACACCGCCCTTGAGCTTGAAGTCCTTGAAGCCGTAGCGATCAAACGCCGCCTTGGCCAGGTTGGCGACGGCGTCGGGGGTCAGGGCCTCGCGGCAGCGCAGCTCTTCCCAGGCATCGCGGGGATTGATCGGCTTGGGGTATGGCAGGTCGGTCTTGTCCGGATCGCCGAGCAGGAACAGGTAGCCGAGCGCCTCGACCTCGTCGCGCTGGCGGCCAAACTGACCCAGCAGGTCCGCCACCGGCATGTTCATGGCCTGGCCGAACAGATCGAACAGCGCCGACTCGATCGCCGTCAGCACATGCACCCCGACGCGCAGGTCGAAGGTCTGGCGACCGCGTTCCTCACGGCCGTTACCCGCCAGCAACAGGCGGCACCGGTTGAGGATACGCTTGACGTCGTTGACTGCCGCCCCCTCCACCAAGGCGCGACATTGCTCCAACCCCTTGAGAATGCCTTCGCTGGAAGGGATCTCGCCTACGCCCTGGTTACCGGCGCTGTCTTCCAGGATCACCACGCAGCGCACGAACCACGGCGCGTGACCACCGCTCAGGTTGAGAAGAAAGCTATCGTAGCCGGCGACCGGGACCACGCGCATGCTTTTGACGGTTGGGAACATGATTTTGATTCCTAAATATTACTAGTGACGGATAAAACAAAGCGCTTTCAGGTGACTGGCGCCGGGTTGAACAGCACGAGATCGTTGTGCAGGCCTAGACGGTCCGCCGCCACAAGCTTCCTGCCACTGGCCACGTCCAGGATTAGGTGGAATAGCTCCCATCCGATGTCTTCGATGCTGGCGTCTCCAGTGGCAATGCGCCCCGCATCCAGATCGATGATGTCGTGCCAGCGCTGGCTGAGTGCGGTATTAGTGGCAACCTTGATGACCGGAACCATGGGCAAGCCATACGGCGTCCCCCGCCCTGTCGTGAAGACCTGCAGGTTCATGCCTGCGGCGAGTTGCAACGTGCCGCAGATGAAATCGCTGGCCGGCGTGGCGGCAAACGTTAGGCCTCGCCTGCGAAGCCGCTCCCCCGGGCCAATGACATCGACGATGGGACTGTTGCCCGACTTGATGATGGAGCCCAGCGCCTTTTCCACGACATTGCTCAGACCGCCGCGCTTGTTACCCGGTGAAGGGTTGGCGCTGCGATCCGCCTGGCCCTGCTCGAGATAGTTGTCGTACCAGGCCATCTGATCAAGCAGCGCCTCACCGACCGCTTTGCTGACGGCACGCGGGGTGAGCAGATGGATGGCATCGCGCACTTCGGTCACTTCGGAGAACATGACGCTGCCGCCGGCTCGCACGATCAGGTCGGTGGCAAATCCCACGGCGGGGTTGGCGGTCACGCCGGAGAACGCATCGCTCCCACCACACTGCATGCCGACGACCAGCTCCGATGCCGGGCAGGTTTCACGCCGGCGACGATTCAGCTTCTCGAGATGGCGCTCCGCCATGGCCATGATCCCATTGACCATGTCCTCGAAACCGGAAAAGCTCTCGTCCTGTAAGCTCAGGACGTTCGCCTCGGGATCCGCCGCTTCGGTATTCTCGTAGATCCTTACCGGCTGGTCGGACAATAGAGTCGATGGCTGCAGCTTTTCGCAACCCAAGCCGATGACCATGACCTCACCGCCGAAGTTGGGATTCAGCGAAATGTTTTTCAGCGTGCGAATCGGAACGATCGCAGCAGGGGCATTGATGGCGACACCGCAGCCATAGGTGTGATTGAGCGCCACGACATCGTCGACATTGGGATAACTGGGCAGTAATTCATCCTTGATGCGCCGGACGACGTAGTCAGTCGTGCCGGCTACGCACTGCACGCTGGTGGTGATCCCCAGCACGTTTTTGGTACCCACCGAACCATCGGGATTGCGGAACCCTTCGAAGGTGTAGCCTTCAAGAGGCTCCGCTTCGGGCATGGAGCGAGTCGCCAACGGCATGTCATGCAACCCCGGGGCTCGTGGCAGCTGTACATTGGTCTCGTTGACGTGCCCGCCCCGGGGGATATCGCATGTAGCCGTGCCGATGACCTCGCCATATCGGACAATGACTCCACCTTTGTCGATCTCAGCCAAGGCAACCTTGTGCCCCTGGGGAATAGCTACCTTTAGTATAGTGTCATTAGTTAGCCGAGTACCTGCGGGGAGACCGCCACGCTGCACAATGATAGCCACGTTATCCCTATCATGTACTTTGATAACTTTATTGTCTGGCTTCTTTTCCATAACAGCGCTCTCCTTCAAGATCGTTCAGACAGGGCAACACTGCGTTTCAGCTAGTAGATGCCAGACTCTCCGAGCGGCGGGCCTTCACCCTGATGAATATTGAAAAAGCCACTGAAATGAATATCAGGACCCATAGAAATACGGCTATCGGGCTCTTTGTAAAAAAGATCAAAAGGTTGCCATAAGACTCGATACTCTTGACAAAATAGACTTCTGCCGACCCGCCCAGAATGAATCCAATGATAAGCGGAACAAGCTCAATTCCTATTTTGCATGCAACATAACCGAAGAGACCGAAAATCAATAGCGTCCAGACATCGAACATGATGCCATAATTTATCGCATAGGCACCCACCACACACATCATGACAATAATTGGGTATAGAATATGCTTGGGTACTTCGACAACTTTAGCGATATACTTTATCGCAAAGAACATGATCCCGAACATCACGAAGTTAGCCACAATCAAGGCAATAATAATCGTATACCAGGTATCGATATTCTCACCAATAAAAAGCGGGCCAACCTGTACTCCTTGCAGGGTAAAAGCGCCAATGAGAATTGCCGTAGTCGAATCCCCGGGGATACCTAGAGAGAGCAAAGGCACCAAGGCTCCCCCCGTCAAGGCATTGTTAGAGGATTCAGAGGCAACCAGACCTTGCGGAGCCCCTTTACCCATTTGGCTAGAGTCTCTCGAAAAATTCTTTTCTTGGGTATAGGCCAATACCGATGCAGCACTACCCCCGACGCCGGGAAGCATGCCTACGAAAGTGCCAATCGAAGAAGAGCGAACCAGATTGACAAACTGCCCCTTGAAGATTCTAAAAGAAAATTTGGAGCCCTTGGTAAGCTTGATGGTAGGGTTCGCAGCCTCTCCCTTGAAGCCTTTTTCAGCGTCCTGAAGGATCGTGGTAATTCCGAATATGCCAATCAGCACAGGAAGCAGCGAAAAGCCACTTACCAGATAGTATTCCATAAAATCGAACATCAGGCGAGTCTCACCATTGCCTCCATTGGTGATCTCGTAGGTGCCGATAAGACTAAGCCAGACCCCTAGCACACCGCTGAATATACCCATAAGCATATTCTTGGTCAGTGAAGCAATCACAGTCAGTGCCAGAAAAATGATCAGGAATTTCTCCACATAGGAGAACTTTATTGCAAAATCGGCTAGGACCGGGGCAAAGTAAAAGAGCACGCCGGCACTGAACAGCCCGCCAAAAATAGAAGCAACAATACTGACCTTGAGCGCCCGCTCACCTTCCCCTTTCTTGGCCATTGGGTAGCCATCGAACGTCGTCGTGATGGAAGAAGGCGTCCCAGGTATGTTCAAGAGCACTGCCGGCACCATGCCGCCAGAGATACCACCGACATACAGGCCGAGCAATAAAGCCAGGCCGCTGTTGAGATCAAGGGCATAGGTCAGCGGCAGGGAGACGGCAACCGCCATCGTTGCTGTCATGCCGGGAATAGCCCCGAAGATGACGCCAATAAGGGTACCGGCTACTATCAACAGAAAAAACATCGGGGAGAAGTTCGACAGGAATTCCATAGTATTCACTCTGCCATTAGGGTAGCGTGATTCTGAATAGCTGGGACAGTACGTACCAGGCCAGTACTGGCGCAACAACTGAATTGACGGAAATTATGATTAAATTTTTGCGCGATCTGTCCTCGACGTAGAGAGTCGCCAACAAGAACACAAAAGGAATTGACGTCAACAAAAAACCATATCCAGTATTAGGGAATGCATCTCCAACTACTGCCATGAAATAAAAGTAGGCAATTATCAATACCAGCGTACCGAAGAAGCGCCACCTGTCGAATCCATGTTCTGCAAATAGCACCGCCCGTCCTGCTTGCTTAAGAGCAAGAGGAATTCTCCTGCGCTTGCTAATCAAGATGATCACCAGGAGACCCAGCAGGATATAAGTTATCAGCTTTGGAAAGAACAGGTGCGACTGTTCAAATGCTATACTGACATCGAACAATGAAAGAAACTGGCCTTCCATAGAGCCTTCTCCATTCAAGCGCGTTAGCAATCAACAGCCGGCACGGACATCTGTGCCGGCATGCTGAGTCACTTGATGTTTTCGATAATCTCTGCGTACTGGTCGCGCTTGTCCTTCAAATACGCCTGCGCTTCGCTAGAAGGCTTGAAGTTAGGGATAAAGAAGGATTTTTTCAGCTCCTTCTGGATTTCTCCTTCAGCATAAACTTCCTTGAGCGCATTATCGATACAGCTGACAAGCTTGGGATCCACCTCCTTGTTGTAAAGGAAGAAAAACTCTTTATCGAAAGTAAAATTCTCAGACTCGCTCTGAGGCACGCTCACATTTGGATTGACATACTGAAGAAGCTCTGCCCGGGACGTCTTCCCCATTCCTTCTTCGTTGGTCTGCTTGATCGTATCGTTCCTGGCAGTCAGCCAGACGAACCGCATTGCCTTTTGGTCGTCCGCCGGCAAGCGAGTGTACTGCTCATTAGCCTGCACCGAGCCATTGATAACGTCTGCCATGTCATCGAATAGCAATTGGTTCTTGTCAGCCTGCGAGCCGGTATTGACGGCTACAATGTTATCTTCCTTGCCAGGATACTTAATCTTTACCGCATTCTTTAACGCGCTGAAGCCGACTTCCGAGACACCGCCTGGCTGTATGGCAACGCGGATCTCCTTGCCTTCGCCAGCGGCAGCAATGATGTCATCGATGGTCTTGTAGGGGGAATCCTTAGGCACCAGGTATGCGTTACCCGGGTTAATCGAGACAGTCGGACCTACCGTATACTTTTCGAAGATATTGTCGTAGCCGTTTACGCCATAAAGGTTGCCCAGATAGGACTGATCATGAAAGATCATGACGGTGTTGCCGTTACGGCTCCGATCCAGGGCACGGAAACCCGCCATGGCGCCCACGGCATCCACCTTGGCATTGATATCCAGTTTCTTGGCAAGGTAGTCCGCGACGATACTTGAATTCTGGTAGGTATCGCCCCCTGTCGAGGTCGAACCAATCACCACACGCAAATTGCCGGGGACCGGACAGTCTGCCGCAAAACTCGACATGGAGGCTCCAACAGTCCCCGCAATCGCAACGGCACAGACAAGCTTTCGAAGATGGGTTTTCATGATCTTCATAAATCGTTCTTCCTTTGGCTTGGCGTTTATGAGGCCCTTGTATTTTGTATTGCCCTTAGGCCAGACCTCTCTTCAATGGCCAGATTCGCTTCTTATCGTTTCTCGCGACCTGGCCAAAGCTCTTACAAGTTATTGGCTGTACCGATGAGCTTCTCCAGCTCGTTCCGCTCTTCTGGCGTCGGCATGGTCAGCGGCGCGCGGACCCTACCCGCCGGCCTTCCGATAATATCCGCCCCGGCCTTGACCAGGCTGACCGCATAGCCCTTCTTGTGGTCGCGCAGATTGACGAAGGGAATGAAGAACTCGTTGGTGATCTTTTTGACGGTATCGCTATCACCGGCACGCAGCGCCTTGTAGAACTTGACCGCCATCTCCGGCACGAAGTTGAACACCGCCGAGGAGTAGGTGTTGACGCCGATGGACAGATACGCCTCGGCGAAGATTTCGGCGGTGGGGACACCGCCTATGTACACAAGCCGATCGCCGACCGTCTTGACGATCTTGTTGAGCGCCTGGATATCGCCCTTGCCGTCCTTCAGGCCAATCAGGTTGGGGCAGGCGTCGGCGAGCTTTTGCACCGCGTCGGCCTTGAGGGTGCCGTTGCCGCGGTTGTAGTAGATGACGTTGATCGAGGTCGAATCGCAGATCTGGCGGGCGTACGCCACCAGGCCGTCCTGCGGGCATTCGGTGAGGTATGGCGGCATCAGCAGGATACCGTCGGCCCCCGCCTCTTCGGCGGCCTTGGCGTAGGCCTGGCCGGCGCCGATGCTCAGGCCGGCACTGGCGATGACCGGCAGCTTGCCACCCACCGCCTCGACGGCCAGGGAAACGATCGCACGATACTCGTCCAGCGTCAGATTGAAGAACTCGCCGGTCCCGCCGGCCACGAATACGGCGGAGATGTCATGACTGACGAACCATTCGAGGCGCTTGCGGTAGCTCTCGGCATCGAAGGCGCCGTTGGCGTCAAAGTCGGTGATGGGGAAGGACAACAGACCATCGCCGATTGCCTTGATGACAGCCTCTCTTGAAAAATTCACGATCGTTCCTCTTGCTCGGGTCCTGGGACGTCGGACCAGTGAAGCGGATAAATGGGACAGCAGGGAATTTGTGATCGAACTTGGCTTTGCCACCTGCTTGTCATACATCATACAAGTTCCAAAGGTAGGCAGTTGGGAAAGGCATGGCAACAACGACCATGGTCGACTAAACCAAAGTCTATAAGGACAAGCTCAGGGAGGAACGACAAGAAGCTGGAATGGAGGACTCCCAGTGCGAGTGCAGGATGCCAGGGCCGCAGCGCTGCAGCCCCCGGCCTAGAACCAGCCTTGAACAGGCATTGGCCAGCCTACTGACTGGCGAAGTCGGCGGGATGGCGAAACGTGCGCAGCTCGGCACAGCCCGCCGCCCAGACGTCGGCTTCGAGCACGGCAATGGCTGCGGTGGGCATCGGCAGTTGACTGCGCGGGTCGCGCTCCACCAGGCGGCCGGTCAGACTGCCCACCAGCGGCATATGACTGACCAGCAGCCAAGCAGCCTGTCCGGCTTTGTCGGCTTGCAGCCAGTCGATCACCGCCTCCACCGAATCGTCCGGGGTGATCAGTTCCAGCGTCTCGACACGCTTGCCGAACCGCTCGGCGACAATGCTCGCCGTCTGCTGCGCACGCACGTACGGGCTCGCCGCGATACGCAGGCCCGCCGCCTGAGCCGGAGTCAGCGAGCGTGCCAGCCAGTCCGCCATCAAGGCGACCTCCTCGCGGCCCTGCGCGGTGAGTTCACGACGCTCGTCCGGACTACCGGCGGCCGCCTGGCCATGGCGCATGATCCATAGCGACTGCGTCATGAGTCCTCCTCGCGCCGCTTGGCCTGCACGACATCCTCGCGCGCCAGGGTGAATTCCACGTCGCTGCTTTGCTCGCCCTGCATCAACAGCTTGGCCATGTCGCGGGCCGGCACCCCGTTGAACAGGACCTGATAGAGCCCTTCGCAAAGCGGCATGTAGATGCCCTCCTCGTGGGCCTTGCCACGCACCAGGCTCACCGTGTTGACGCCCTCGGCGACCTGGCCCAGCGCCTCGATCGCTTCGTCGAGGGTCCGACCCTCGCCGAGCGCCTGGCCCACCCGGTAGTTGCGCGACAGGTTCGACGAGCAGGTCACGATCAAATCGCCGACGCCGGCCAGGCCGAGGAAGGTCATCGGGTTGGCGCCCAGCGCGACGGCGAAGCGGCTCATCTCGGCAAGCGCCCGGGTCATCAGCATGCTGCGGGTGTTCTCGCCCATGCCCAGCGCCGCGGCCATGCCGGCGGCGATGGCGTAGAGGTTCTTGAGCGCGCCGCCGAGTTCGACGCCGTAGCGGTCGTTGCTGGCATAGACGCGAAAGTAATCGCAGCCCAGCGCGTTCTGGACTCTGGCCCGGGTCAGCGCATCGTCGCTGGCGATGACCGTCGCGGTCAGTTGCTTCTGAGCGATCTCCGAGGCCAGGTTGGGCCCCGAGAGCACACCGATATGCACCGAGTCGGTCTCCTCCTCGAGGATCTGGCTCATCAGCTTGAAACCCTCGGCCTGGATACCCTTGGTAGTGCTGACGAGGATCTGCCCGGGCTGCAGCCAACGGCTCGCCTGGCGGACCACACTGAGAAACGCCTGGGAGGGGATCGCCACGAACACCAGGCTCGCGCCCTCGATCACCGCGCGCATGTCGCTCGAGGCGACGACCCCTGGGTTGATGGCGAAGTCGGGAAGATAACGCGGGTTGCGATGGTCGCGATTGATCGCCGCCACCTGGTCGTCGTCGCGCAGCCACTGCTTCACGACGGCACCGTTATCGGCGGCGATGCTCGCCAAGGCCGTACCGAAACTACCGCCGCCCAGCACGGCCACCTGAAGTCGCTGGTCGCTCATGGTCCATCCATTGACGGTGAAAACATGTCCAGTGTAAATCGGGTAGGGTCCGGGGTCACCCCCGGAGCCCTCCCACACCACCGGGCATACGGTTCCGTACCACGGCGGTTCGCGAAGAACGGCTGAGCCACCTTACCGTATCAAGTACCGAGATCA